>URUZ01000162.1 GCA_900551225.1 uncultured Clostridium sp. | reverse complement strand
CCAGAGCATTGTTCAAATCCTTAATATGTAAATCAATCTTAAATCCGGGATTAAAGTTTCTCTCCGTAATCATCGGCACCTTGGCGTTCATCACCGTGGAACCGGCCAGCCCGCCCTTAATGGCGTCAAACACCCTGACCGGGTCAACTCCGGCCTTTGTACTCAGTGTAAATGCCTCTGACACGGCTGCTATGTTCAGGGCCACGATCACCTGGTTGGCCAGCTTGGTGGTGTTGCCTGCCCCGATATCGCCGCAGTGCACCGCGCTGGCTCCCATTATATTCAGTATATCATATACCTGGTCATATACAGCCTTTTCACCGCCCACCATGATAGATAACGTGCCGTCAATGGCCTTTGGCTCCCCGCCTGACACAGGGGCATCCAGCATTTTCACGCCCTTCTCCCCGCAGGCTCTGGAGATCTCCTGGGAAGCCTGGGGCGCTATGGAACTCATATCCACCAGGATGCTTCCCGGCAGCGCTCCCTCCAGCACACCGTTCTCCCCCATCACCACAGTCCTCACATGGGGGCTGTTGGGCAGCATGGTGATGATCAGGCGGCACTGTTCCGCCACATGGGCCGAGGAGCTGGCCGGCTGCGCGCCGTCCGCCAGCACTGCCTCCACATTCGCCTCTATCACGTCATACACCACCACCTCATGGCCTGCCTTCAGCAGGTTTCTCACCATTGGCTTGCCCATAATTCCCAAACCGATAAATCCGATTCTCATATCCATTCCTCCTCACTATATTTACCTTGACATCTCCGCTATGTTTTGCACCGCCTCCACAATATGTGCCGCGGTCAGCCCATGGTATTCCAGCACATCCTGATAGCTGTGTGCGCTGCATCCAAAGGTGTCATTGACGCCCACGAACTCTATGGGCTTGCAGGCCGTGCGCAGCGCCTCTGCCACCGCGCTTCCCAGACCGCCGGTTACGCTGTGTTCTTCCGCTGTCACCACGCCGCGGCAGCCCTCCGCCAGACGGCAGACCGCTTCTGCGTCCATAGGCTTAATGGTGCTCACATTGACCACCTTCACAGAAATCTGCCCCTCCAGCGCTTTGGCCGCCTCCAGGGCCAGCGAGACCATATATCCCGTGGCAAATACCGCCACGTCCCCGCCCTCCCTCAGAACCCCTGGCACGCCGATCTGGAACGGCTTCCCCTCAGGGGTCACATTATCATAATCATTCCTGTTCAGCCGCAGATAACAGGGGCCCTGATACTCTGCCGCTGCCTTCACCGCCTCCACCGTCTCGTTGGCGTCCGCGGGGCAGATCACCGTCATATTGGGGATGGCCCGCATGTACGCCAGATCCTCCACCGACTGGTGGGTGGCGCCGTCGCCGAAGTCCGACATGCCTGCCGAGGAGCCTACCACCTTCACATTCAGCTTACCGATGGCAATGGTCTGACGGATCTGGTCATAGGCCCTGCCCGCGGAGAACACCGCAAAGGAGTTGGTAAAGGGGATTTTCCCCGTCTGGGCCAGCCCGGCGGCCACTGAGGTCATGTTGGCCTCAGCGATGCCCATCTCATAATGGCGGTCCGGGTAAGCCTGCTCAAACAGCTTCCCCATGGTGGAACCGCACAGGTCCGCATCCAGAACCACAATGTTCTCATTGGTCTTTCCCAGCTCCACCAGGGTGTTGCCGTATGCCGCTCTCTGATTGTTGTATCCCATATTTAATACCTCCCTCTCTCACTCATTTCCCATCACTGCGCCATGGCCGGCAGTTCCTTAAGCGCCTGCCTGTAGGTCTCCTCAGTCAGCATCCCGTTGTGGAAGCCCACAACATTTTCAGCGAAGCTGACGCCTTTGCCCTTAATGGTGTGGGCGATGATCACTGTCGGACTCCCCTTCACTGTCTCGGCCTGGTCCAGGGCGGTGAGGATCTCCTCCATGTTATGGCCGTCAATCTCCAGCACATTCCAGCCGAAGGCTCTCCACTTCTCCGGAAGGGGATTGGTGTTGAACCGGTCCTCCACCCTGCCCATGGCCTGAAGCCGGTTCTGGTCCACAATGGCCAGCAGATTGTCAGCCTTGTACACTGACGCAGCCATGGCCGCCTCCCAGATCTGCCCCTCAGCCAGCTCACCGTCGCCGCAGAGCACATAGACCCTGCTGTCCTTTTTGTCTGCCTTCAGCCCCAGGGCCATGCCCAGGCCAATGGACAGCCCCTGGCCCAGGGAGCCGGTTCCCGCCTCGATGCCCGGCGTCTTCAGCACATCCGGATGTCCCTGGAGGCGGGAGCCAATGTCCTTGGTGGTCTTTAATTCATCCACATCAAAGAATCCCGCCTCAGCCAGCGCCGCATACTGCAGTATGGCCACATGGCCCTTGCTCAGCAGAAAACGGTCCCGGTCCTCCATTTTCGGGTTTTTCGGATCGTATTTCATCTTATAGAAATACAGTGCCGCCACCAGATCCGCCGATGAACAGGAACCGCCTACATGGCCTGCCACACCCACGCCCATGCTGATGATAACATCCCTGCGCAGCTGCCTGGCCCTGTCATTCAGTTCATCCAATAACTCTTTGCTATACCCCATTGTAAATCCTCCTCTTATATTAGAATCAGTTGCCGCCGCCTCTGCGGTAATCACGATACGCCCAGATAGGTCTTTCGTATGCTGTCGTCCCCGGCCAGCTCACTGGCCGGACCGGACTTCACCAGTCTGCCCAGCTCCAGCACATAGGCCCGGTCGGCTATGTTTAAGGCCGCGTTGGCATTCTGCTCCACCAGAAGCACCGTGACCCCGTCCGCGTTGATCTTCTCTATAGTCCTGAAAATGTCCTGGATCACTAACGGAGCCAGCCCCATGGACGGCTCATCCATCATCAGCAGCTGCGGATTGCCCATCAGCGCCCTGGAGACAGCCAGCATCTGCTGCTCGCCGCCGGACAGGGTGCCCGCGTTCTGCTTCTCCCGCTCCAGGAGCCTGGGGAACAGGTCAAAACAGTATTCCATCTTATCTCTGATAAATTTCTTATCCTTCTGCAGGTACGCTCCCATCATCAGGTTCTCCTGCACCGTCAGCAGCGGGAAGATCAGCCGCCCCTCCAGCACCTGGCCCAGCCTGAGTCCAGCGATTTTATGGGGCGCCATGGAGTCAATGGGCCTGCCCATGAAGGAGATCCTGCCCCCGGTATTCTTCCCCAGAAGCCCGGATATGGTGCGCAGCAGCGTGGTCTTGCCCGCCCCGTTGCTGCCGATCATGGCTACAATCTCCCCTGGAAATACATCGAAACTCACATGATCCAGGGCATGGATCTCCCCATAGTGAAAATCCAGATCACGAATTGATAAAATCGGTTCCATCTACTGTTCACCTCCGCCCAGATATGCCTCAATCACCGCAGGATCAGCCTGCACCTGCTCCGGGGTTCCCAGGGCGATGCGTTTGCCGTAGTTCAGCACGCAGATCCGGTCTGTGATCCCCATGACAAACTTCATGTCGTGCTCCACCAGCAGCACTGTGATGCCCCGGTCCCTGATGCGCAGCACCAGGTCCGCCAGCTGGTTCTTCTCCGTGGGGTTCATGCCCGCCGCCGGCTCATCCAGGATCAGCAGGATGGGATCACTGGCCAGCGCCCTGGCGATCTCCAGAATCCGCTGTTCCCCGTAGGCCAGGGAGTGGGAGTAGGCATTTTCCTTATGGCCCATGCCCACGAACTCCATCACCTGCCGCGCCTTCTCAACCGCCCGTTCCTCCTCCTGCCGCTGTGCCCTGGTGCGCAGCACTGCCGCCATGAGGCCGCATTTCAGCCGGGCCTGCTGCCCCACCAGGATGTTCTCCAGCACTGTCATGCTCTTAAACAGGTTGATGTTCTGATAAGTCCTGGCCACCCCCAGCTGATTGGTCTGGTACATGAGATTTCCGTCGATCCGGCGCCCATTTAACTCGATGGAGCCGGAGGTGGGACTAAAGGTGCCGCTGATCATGTTGAAGGTGGTGGTCTTGCCCGCCCCGTTGGGACCGATCAGCCCGAAGATCTCCCCCTTCTCAATGTCAAAGCTGAGACCGTCCACTGCCTTTAAACCGCTGAAATTGATGGTCAGCTCCGTAACCTTAAGCATTGTTTCCTCCCTCCCTTCTCCTCACATACCCGGAAATGCTCCTCCCAAGGCCCGACACGCCCTGGGGCTGGAACAGGATGATCATCAGGATAAATATTCCGTAGATCAGCATCCGGTAGTCTGCCAGGGACTGCAGCCCCTCCTGGATCAATGTGATCACCGCCGCGCCGCACACCGGTCCCAGCAGGTTGCCGCTTCCTCCGAACAGCAGCATGGTGATGAAAATGACGGAGGTGTTCTGCACAAATGTATCCGGGCTGATGAATCCGATCATGTGGGCATACAGCCCGCCTGCGAATCCCACATAGAAGGCTGAGATGGCAAAGGCCATGATCTTGTACTGTCCTGTGTTCACGCCGCAGCCGTTGGCCGCCATCACATTTTCCCGTATGGCGATAAAGCTGCGCCCAATCCTGGAATGGACAATGTGTTCCTTGATGATCAAAAACAGAATGACAAAGAACAGCACCAGGAAATAGTATTTATATTTACTCTGTACCGTGTTAAAGGAGATCCCCAGCACATTCATCTCCGGCACCCTTGTGATTCCGATATACCCATTGGTCAGCCCTGCGAAATTGGCCACCATCAGCAGCACCAGCTGGTTGAAGGCGATTGTCAGCAGGGACAGGAAATGGAACACCAGCCGGGAGGCCGGGATCGCCAGCAGTGCTCCCACACCCGCCGCCAGGAAGGCCACGATCACCACGCTGATGATGGGCGGCACCGTAATCCCCAGATATTTCCCCAGCCCCCAGTCCGGATGGGTCATCAGCACCGAGCCGTAGGCTCCGATACAGAAGAAACCCGCATGGCCGAAGGAGATCTGCCCCGTGTACCCGAACACAATGTCCAGGCCGCTGGTCACAATGGTGTAAATCCCGATCAGGCACAGCAGCAGATAGATGTACTTGCTCTGCTTAAACACAATATTGTGCTCCATCATCACCGGAACCAGAATCAGAAGTGCGATGGCTGCAACCATCAGAATCCGTTTCTTCGTTATTCCGCTTATTTTGCTACGCTCCATCCTCTCACCTCTCCTCTATACTTCGTACACCTTGGCGTTAAAGATCCCCGACGGTTTGAAGATCATGAACAGGATCATGACCCCATACACAATGAATTCCTTGTAGGCTGATGAGATATAAGCCCCCACAAAGGTCTCCAGAAGCCCGATGAGGATCGCCCCCACTATGGCTCCATAGATATGTCCGTATCCCCCGATCACAGCCCCCGCAAAGCTTTTGGCCGACAGCTGGTTACCCAGCTGGTAGGACACAAACAGGGTTGGGGCCACCAGAATGCCTCCCAGACACGCCAGGGCCGCCGCTATGCCGTATGTAACCCCAATGGTGCGGTTCACATTGATTCCCATGCAGCTGGCCGCTGTCTTGCTCTGGGCCGCAGCCCGCATGGCAGTCCCGAATTTGGTTTTGTTCAGGAAGAAATGCAGGGCCAGCATGGCGCACAGGGCCGCGAAGATGCACAGCAGGCTCTCCTTGGAGACCGTGGTGCCCGCAATTTTCAGCGCGCTCTTCTTAAAAATAGCCGGGAAATAGTGGGGTCTGGCGTCCCAGATCAGCATTGCCGCATTTTCCAGGATAATGGCCAGAGCCAGGGTGGCCAGCACCACGTACACGTTCTTGGCCTTCTTATTCACCAGCCTGCGGATCACGAACCGCTCCATCATCCAGCCCACGAAGAACATAATGATCACAGCCAGCACCAGCGCTATGATAAAGGGCGCCCCCGCCTCCAGCAGCTGCCAGGCCACAAAAGCGCCGAACATCAGCAGATTGGGCTGTGTGAAGTTCATATAGCCCGAGGCCTGGTAGATCAGGCTGTATCCAAGGGACAGCATGCCGTAGGTACAGCCCAGCACCAGCCCTCCCACGATTACAGAAATCAGCATATTCATAACATTGACACCTCCAGATCCAAAAAAGGTAAAAAGGGAGCCGTGAAATTGAAATCGTACTCATTCTTCATTCCACAGCTCCGGGTAACTTATCTCATTATGTATTTTGTATTACGGCTGGTAGGTGTCAGCCGGATTGCTCTCCAGGAATTTCTCCAGTGTAATATTCTTGCCCTCATGGGTGATGAAAATCTTCTGTCCGCTCATACACTCGCCGTTGTCGAACATGGTGAAGTCCGCGTGTCCTGCCAGAATGTCCATTTGCAGCCCCTTTATGGCGCTGCGCACAGCCTCGCCGTCCCTGGTTCCCGCCTTCTCCACCGCCGTCAGCAGAATGTTGGCGGCGTCATAGGCCCTGTAGGCCACATCGTGGGTGGGCAGTTCCCCATACTCCTCCTCATAAGCTTCCAGGAAAGCCTTCTCCATCTCCGAGTTGGCCTCATCCGCCTGGTCGGGAATGCAGTGGGGCGTAAAGAACACCACCCCGTTGGCACCGTCCCCCGCCACCTTGCGGATGTCCGGCATGGAAAATGTCTCCGGCCCGTATATGTATCCTGTATACCCAAGGGACCTCAGCTGCTTCACCATCAGACAGCCCTGCTCGCCCTGGGCAAAGATCAGCACGCCGTCAGGCTTCTTATCCACAATGGAGGACAGGGCTCCGGTCCAGTCCGTCTCTCCCACCATGGCCTGCTCGTCATCCACGATCTCCACTGTTTTCCGCTCCTCGATCACCGCCTTCACCTGGGTGTAGGCGGATATGTTTCCGTCATCCTGGTATACCAGGCAGCCCAGGCGGGTGGTGCCCAGATTCTCCATTGCATCCACCAGGGGAGCCGCGCCGCCGGAGGAGTTGGGCAGGGAGCGGAACAGGTAAGTCCAGCCCTTCTCCAGCCAGGCCGGATTCATGCCCGTGGCCACCTCAGGGATCTTGGAAGCCTCGATCAGATCTCCTGTGGCCTGGATATTGCCGCTGAGCTGGGAGCCGATGATTCCGTCCACCTTACAGTCATCTATGAGGTAGGATACGCCCTTGACCGCCCCCTCTGTGGTGGCCCCGTCATCGTAGAATTCCAGCTTAATTGGCCCGCCCAGGACTCCGCCCTTGTCGTTCCACTGCTTCACAGCCAGTTTGATGCCATTGTAGCCGTTCTCCCCTGCGATGGCCACTGATCCGGTGATGCCGCCGTAATGGCCGATCACATAGGTATAGTCCCCGGCCGCCTCTCCGGCCTTCGTTGAGGTCTGCCCGGCGGCGCCTGCATCCGTCCCCCCTGCAGCTGATCCGCTGCCTCCGGTGCTGGATGAACACCCAGCCAGAACTGCGGTCAGAGATACCGCCAACATTGCTCCCAATACATTCCTTCTTTTCATTTTACTGCCTCCGTCCTTTTATTAATCTTCCCCTCAGGGCTCTCTGACCGTATCCCGCCGCCCACCCGGCGGCTCTTTCGTATACTATTGCTCCTGTATCAGGCTCCACAGACGTTCCAGGTGCTCATACATTATGCTTCTGGCGGCCGCTGCATCACGCCTCTTTAGCGCCTCTATGATCTCCAGGTGATATTTAAATCCCTCATTCTCCTTTGTATACTTTTTTACATAGAGCACATTATCCAAAATAGTGTCCTTCAGAATCAGGCTGGTCTGGATAAACATGGGATTCTTGCTGGCCTTGGCAATCAGCATGTGAAACTCCACATCCAGGGCAGAGCATTCATCCGACATGGGGTCCACCTGCTTCATGGCCTCATAGTTCTCCCACAGCCCTGCCAGCTCCTCCTCCGTTACCCGCAGAGCCGCCAGATAGGCCTGCTCGCTCTCAATCACCCGCCTGAACTCAACCATGTACTTCTGGTTGTCACTGCTGAGCATTGCCACAGGCATCAGCATGTTCATGGCCTGGCCTCCGTCCAGCTGGGACACGAAGGTTCCTTCCCCCTGCCTGCTCTCAATCAGCCCCACGCCCGACAGGCGCTGCAGTGCATTCCGCACAGATACCCTGGATACCCCCATCATAGCGGCCAGCTCGTTCTCAGAGGGGATCTTGCTGCCCGGAGGCCATTCCCTGCTGTGGATCAGCCGCTTTACCTCCTCTGTCACAGCCTCACTCACATTTACTCTGCCAATCCTGTTGATCATCTCGATTCCCCCAGCTATGTATTATGAAATACGTAATAGGTATTACAACCTCATAGGTCAATACTAACAACAATCGGGACTGGCGTCAATATTGTTTTTACATTTTGTATATTTGCTCAAATTTTACACACTTTTATAAGTAATAATCACGTTTTGTGCGACATTTTTCCGTTTTATTCGACAACATTTTCAGCGCATGTAAAAGAATTACAAGGGCGCTTTTCTATGAAACAAAAAAAGACCGCCCGGCAAATGCCTGACGGTCTTCAATTATTTTACAGATTAAACTAACTCCAGCAGAACTTCCATTGCTGCATCGCCCTTGCGCAGGCCGATCTTGATGATTCTGGTGTAACCGCCGTTACGGGTGGTGTACTTGGGAGCTACTTCGTCGAAAATCTTTGCTACCAGGTCAACAGACTTGGTGTTTTTCTTCTTGCCGGCTGCCTGGGTGGGAACCTCAGTCACTCCGTAAAGAACTTTCAGCATCTGTCTTCTGGCATGCAGCCTGGAAGGCAGATCCTTTTTGATTTCCTTCTCAACTTCGTCATATACGGTAACTTTCTTGCCGTCTACAACTTCTTTCACTCTCTTGCCGTCTTTGTCCTTGCGGGCTACCTTAGCGGTAACTTTAACGGTCTCGAAGTTATCTTTTTCCTTCACAGCCATTGCGATCAGGCCTTCAGCAACCTTGCGGATCTCTTTAGCTCTGGTCTCAGTGGTTCTGATCTTTCCATGATACAGCAGAGCTGTAACCTGGCTTCTGATCATAGCCTTTCTCTGGTCGGAAGTTCTTCCTAATTTTCTATATCCTGCCATTTCTCTTTCCTCCATTACTGCGGAACACCCCAGCCATGCTTCTTATGGACTTACTGGCTGGGGCGTTATGTGCCCGCATATTCTCGTGGCACACAGAAACCATGCTGCATTGGACTTACTGGCTTCTGCGTAAATATCGGCGGGAAGTGCAAGCTTCCCCCGGATGTTTAGTTGTCGTCGCTGGGATTCAGCTGTAAGCCTAATTCCTTCAGCTTGGCCAGCACTTCCTCTAAGGACTTGCGGCCCAGGTTCCGAACCTTCATCATATCCTCAGAAGTTCTGTTGCACAGCTCTTCCACAGTGTTGATTCCGGCTCTCTTCAGGCAGTTGTAAGAACGGACGGACAGCTCCAGCTCATCGATATTCATCTCGAGAACTTTTTCCTTCTCATTGTCTTCCTTCTCTACCATGATCTCAGCGGTCTTGGCATTCTCGGAAAGGTCAATGAACAGGTTAAGGTGCTCGCTGAGTACCTTTGCCGCAAGGCTTACAGCCTCATCGGGAGCAAGAGTGCCATTGGTGTAGATCTCCAATGTCAGCTTGTCAAAGTCTGTCTGCTGGCCTACACGGGTGTTGGTCACAGCCATATTCACACGCTCCACCGGAGTGTAGATGGAATCAACTGCGATTACACCGATTGGTAAGTCATCGTTTTTATTCTTGTCTGCGCTGATGTAGC
This sequence comes from uncultured Clostridium sp., assembly GCA_900551225.1. Taxonomy (GTDB): domain Bacteria; phylum Bacillota; class Clostridia; order Lachnospirales; family Lachnospiraceae; genus Enterocloster. Next base: position 1,375 of record URUZ01000162.1, on the reverse strand, counting down.
CGCGGCCTTTGGTAATAGTAAGCTCCATATAGAACTTGCTGTCCGTGCCGCCGCTTAAGGTGGCGATCACCTGATCCGGATTCATGATTTCGATATCCGCATCCGCCTGGATGTCAGCAGCTGTAATAACGCCTTCGCCTTCGAACTCGATATAAGCAATCTTAGGCTCGTCGGTATCGCTGTTATTCCTGATCGCTAAGCTTTTGATGTTCATAATAATCTCAGTTACATCTTCTTTAACACCGGAAATGGAACTGAACTCATGCAAAACGCCATCGATTTTTACTTGACTCACTGCAGCACCCGGCAGGGAAGAAAGCATGATCCTTCTCAGGGAGTTGCCCAGTGTAGTGCCGTAACCTCTCTCAAGTGGTTCAACTACAAACTTGCCATATCTCTTGTCTTCTGAAATCTCAGCGATTTCAATGTTTGGTTTTTCAAAATCGAACACTAATAGCCCCTCCTTTTGGGTATCTATCAAATCTCGAGGGATAGATGTATTCTAACAAACTAGCAAAGAGATTATTTAGAATACAACTCGACGATGAGCATTTCGTTTACGGGAACATCAATCTCGTCTCTGCTGGGCATTTCCTTAACGGTGCCGCGCAGATTCTCCTGATCAACATCCAGCCAAGCCGGAACCAGACGTCCGCCGGTTACTTCCAGGATATCCTTATATCTCTGAGCGGATTTGTATTTCTCTCTGATTTCGATTACATCGCCGGTCCTTACCTGATAGGAAGGAATATTTACAGGCTTGCCGTTCACCAGCACATGCTTGTGGTCAACAACCTGTCTGGCTTCCTTACGTGTACGGCCCAGGCCCATGCGGAACAGAACATTGTCCAGTCTGCACTCTAACAGAACCATAAGGTTGGTACCAACCATACCATTCATCTTGGAAGCCTTTGCGTAATAGTTACGGAAAGGTTTCTCTAATACTCCGTAAATGAATTTGGCTTTCTGCTTTTCTCTCAGCTGCATGCCATATTCACTCATCTTCTTGTTTGATCTTCTGGATTCTCTGTTGGACTTTTTATCAATCCCTAAATAGAGCGGATCCAGTCCAAGGGATCTGCATCTTTTAAGAACAGGAACTCTATCTACTGCCACTTTAATTACCTCCTAATCAGACTCTTCTACGTTTTGGTGGCCGGCATCCGTTGTGGGGAACCGGAGTTACGTCTTTAATGCTGGTTACTTCTAAGCCGCATGCCTGCAGAGCACGGATCGCAGCTTCGCGTCCTGAACCAGGACCCTTAACCATAACGTCTACGGATTTCAAACCATGTATCAGAGCTGCCTTAGTAGCAGTTTCTGCCGCCATCTGAGCTGCATATGGAGTAGATTTTCTTGAACCTCTAAATCCCAG
>URUZ01000161.1 GCA_900551225.1 uncultured Clostridium sp. | reverse complement strand
CATGTGTATTCTGTATGCAGATATATTTACAATCAGCATTAAGAACTCACTGTTTTCAGAGTTCCCAGATTATCTGAAACCAATCTGTTCACTGAGCTTCACCATATTTTTATGGGGGACAGCAATTGCATTTCTTTTATGTATTTTAAAGTCCAAGACGTATCTGAACCTCTTTAGCAAAGCCGGCGGGGGTTTATCACAAAGCAATACTGTCCTATGCGTGGTGATTGTCCTATGCATGACGGCTGTGATGTGGATCATAAATGGCAGCTTTAAACCATTGAAGGAACTGCACTGGTTTCTGGGGTTTGGAAATATGGCTGGTTGGACCGGGTTTGTGCTCCAGAATACTTACTACGTATTAGAAATGCTTTTAGCGTTGATGATCGTACACTATGGCCAGATTGCGGGGGAATTGCTCACTCTGAAACGCAATATTCCATGGGGAAGCGTGTTGCTCAGCCTGGCTTGGGGGCTTCCGCACATCTTCACCAAGAACCTCTCCGTTGGACTGTTCAGCTTGGTATTCGGTCTGGCTTTAGGTGCGTTATATATGCTGACAGGGCGCAATGGCAGGAAGGCCCTGTTGTACATGAGCCTTGCATTTATCCTTTAACTAATCCTCCAATGACCGTTCCTGCCGCCTACAAGTATTTCTGCATCAACCGGTTAGCCTTAGTCTGGCTGATATTTAAATACGCGGCTACTTTTCGGGAGGACCCGCATTTCTGGCAGGCCTCTCTCACCATCATTTCCTCAAATTCACGCAGCCTCACACCGTAGTCCGTAACCGCAGGCGGCTCCTTTAGTGGCCCGGCGGCTGAGACGCCGGTCATATTCTGGGGCAGGTGGCCGGCTGTGATGAGATCCCCGTCCACAGTGACCACCAGGCGCTCAATCATATGTCTCAGTTCTCTTACATTTCCCTTCCACTCATAGCCCATCAGGGTATCTAAAGCGCGGCTGTCCAGCCTTTTGGACAGCTGGTATTTCTCATTGAATTCCTTCAAAAACTGTTCTGTCAGATCCGGTATGTCCTTTTTACGGCTTCGCAGGGGCGGGAGATAGATCTCCACCACATTGAGCCGGTAAAACAGGTCCTCGCGAAACTGCCCGGCTGCCACCATCCGGCGCAGATCCTTGTTGGTAGCCGCGATGATGCGGACGTCCACTTTAACCGGGCTGCTGCCGCCGATGGGGATGAATTCGTGGTCCTGAAGCACATGGAGCAGCTTGGCCTGGGTGGCGAGGGACAGCTCCGCGATTTCATCCAGCAGCAGGGTGCCGCCGTTGGCTGCCTCGAACAACCCCTTTTTCCCCTGGGAGCTGGCCCCTGTAAACGCTCCCTTGATATAGCCGAATAATTCAGATTCCACCAGCTCTCCCGGGATGCTGGCGCAGTTCAGGCTGATAAACGGCCTGGCGTTGCGGGGGCTGATGGAATGGATATACCGGGCCACCATGGTTTTCCCTGTGCCGGACTCCCCTGTGAGGATGCAGGTTACGTCAACCTGGCTGATCCGCTCCGCAAACTGAATCACCCGCACCATCTCCTCGCTTCTGCACATGGGGATGGTGGAATGGCTAAGAGAGGACTTCTTGTATACATAGTCCGGGTTGTAAAGCTCCACACCGGAAATGTTGTCCCGCACATTCATGATCACATAAGCCAGTTTTTTCTGGCTGTCGAATACGGGGACAGCGATGGTCAGAAGTTCACTTCCAAGCTTGGTCTTTTGCTTCACGGAATAGGTCTTTTTCTTTTCATAAATGACGGGCAGCACAGAGATATCCCAGCAGTTGCCATCCACAAATTCAAAAAAGCTTCTGCCGATCATCTGCTCCGGCTGATAGCCGTAATGTCTGGAACAGGCATGGTTGATATAGACAATGGTATACTGGTTGTCGTAGATCAGCACCTCATCGTACATGGAATCAATCAAATGCTGAAAGGAGGACGGATCAATCCCCCAGGGGATAATAGGCGGCTTTTTCATATGGTTCCTTTCTGTGCAGGTCAACGGACAAGTGAGTTGAAACAGACTCAAAGATTTAAAAATGACTCACAATCCGAACTCATTTCAACTCACTTATATTTTCTAAAATACCATATATAACGAAAAACATCAAGAATAATCAATAAAATTGAGGCATTTCCCATTTCGTGAAACTTGGCATGGAATTTGCTTTATATAACAGTATCAAATGAAAAGTGAGGCAAATACTATGAAAATTACTGATGTTGAAGTGATCTGTCTGCGGATTCCTCCTATGGACGGACCATGTGAATGGGGAGACGATGCATTTATCGTCAGAGTCCACACCGATACCGGGCTGGTGGGAACCGGTGAGAGCGACACCTCCCCCATGGTTGCCAGGGCAATTGTGGAGGCGCCTGAGAGCAATCTCTACTGCAGCGGTCTGAAACGCCTGCTCATTGGGGAAAATCCTCTGGAGATCCAAAAACTGTGGGATAAGATGTACTGGGCTTCCAATTATGTGGGCCGCAGGGGAGCGGGAATCCATGCCATCAGCGCCATTGACATCGCCTTGTGGGATATAGCTTCCCAGTTCTATCAGACTCCGGTCTACATGCTTCTGGGCGGCAAATACAGGGATAAGATCCGCGCATACGGTACATTTATCCCCGCGGACACCCCGGAGGAGAACCAGGTGATGGCCGCAGCCTTAATGGATCAGGGCTTCACCAGCCTGAAATTCGGGGGCGGTATCCTGGGGGATGACCCGGACACGGATGAGGCCATTATCAGGGCGGTCAGAGAGCAGGTGGGAGAGGATTTCGAACTGCAGATTGATATTGCCACCAAGTGGAGAACCTATGGCCATGCGGCTTCCATGTTCCAGCGTCTGGCCCCGTACCATCTGAACTGGATCGAGGAACCGGTGCTGGCGGACGACCATCAGGGCTATGAAAAACTGTCCAACATGTCGCTGTCCAAGACCGCGGGGGGAGAGTCTCTGACCACGCGGTTTGAATTCAACGATTTCCTGCAGAGGGCAAAACCGGATATCGTTCAGCCGGATATCACCCGCTGCGGCGGCATCAGCGAGATGAAGAAGATATATGATCTGGCCCAGATGAATGGGACGAAGCTGGTTCCGCACGGTTTCAGCACAGGGATTCTGCTGGCAGCCACGGTGCAGTTCTTGGCAGCCTGCGAGCACGGGGACCTGATGGAGTATTCCCAGAGCGCCAGCCCGCTGTTTCACAGTCTTGTGAAGAACCTGATCCCGTTTGAACATGGGTATGTGACGGTTCCGGACTGTGTGGGCCTGGGGGTGCAGCTGGATGATGAGATGATCGAAACTTATAGGATGAGATAGGCTGGGAGGAGAATGGATATGGGGAAACGTTTAGATAAATTACTGATTGCCGTAAGTTTGGTATTTGTGCTGGGGATTGTCGCATGCCTGTATATGTTTCCGGAAGGGGCCCAGAGTGTGGCAAACAGCATCTTCGGGGCCATGACGGATATGTTTGGCTCTGTGACACTGTTATTTGCATTTGGCGGGATTCTGCTTCTGATGATGGTCTCTTTCAGCAAATACGGACGGATCAGGCTGGGAGATGGGGCGCCTGAATATTCCACATTTAAATGGGTGTCCATGATGATCTGCTGCGGACTTGGATCTGCCACCGTATACTGGGCATTTATCGAATGGGCCTACTATATCGGAACGCCCGGCCTGGGCATCCAGGCAGGCTCCCAGCTGGCTTTTGAGATGAGTGTGCCTTATACCATGTTCCACTGGGGAATCAGCGCGTGGACGCTGTATGCCCTGGCCGGGATTCCCATTGCCTATCATTTTCATGTGCGCAAAAACCAGGGGCTGAGTATGAGCGGTATCATCAGCTCGATCACAGGCCTGAAGCAGGATGGGATCATCTGCCGGATTGTGGATGTGCTGTTTATCTTTATCTGCTTTGGAGGCTTAAGCATCACCCTTGGGGTATCGGTGCCGCTGGTTACTGAGATCTTCTGCAGCGTGGTGGGCATCACTCCCTCCTTTGTCATCAACCTGTTAATTATTGTGGTGCTGTCTGTCATCTATTCTTTCAGCTCCTACATTGGGTTAAAAAAGGGGATGGCCAAGATCTCCGACTGGAATATCAAGCTGGTGATCCTGTTCTGTATAGGCGTGGTGATCTGCGGGCCCACATTGTTTATTATCAGCAATACCACACAGTCCATGGGGCTGATGTTTCAGAATTTTGTCCACATGAGCCTGTTCACGGACCCCATCGGCAAGAGCGGTTTCCCGGAAACCTGGACCATTTTCTATTGGCTCTACTGGATCACCTACGCCCCATTTACAGGCATTTTTATTGCTAAGGTGTCTAAGGGAAGGAGTATCCGGTCGGTTGTGGCGAACACGCTGATCAGCGGCAGCGCAGGCTGTTTCTGCTTCTTTGGAATCCTTGGCAGCTTATCCTTAAACCGTCAGCTCACAGGTTCTGTGGACATGGTTGGAATGCTGGCGTCAGGCCAGGGGAACCAGTCCATTGTACAGGTGCTGAGGACACTGCCGGCGGCCCCTGTATTCATGGTGGCATTTTGTATCATCACCCTGCTGTTTCTGGCTACCACACTGGACGGGGCTGCATTTACCATGGCAACCACCTCCACAGTGGGACTTAAAAATGATGAGGAGCCCCATCCAATGCTCCGCCTGTTCTGGTGTATCATGCTGTCCTTAGTGCCGCTGACCATGATATTGATCAACGCAGATTTAAATACGATCAAAACCTGTGCCATTATTACCGCAGTGCCCATTATATTTGTCATGCTGGTTATGCTGGCGGGATGGCTTCGCTGGATGTCTGCTGATTATAGGGATGTGACGTCTGAGGATCTGGAAAAAGAGCTGATGAAGGGGGAGTGACCGCAATGGGAAGATTTATGATAATGAATGAAAATGATATGGCAGCCACCGCACTGGAACATACCGGGCGGGGGGAGCAGGCTTTGATCTACAGCCAGCAGAACCGGCTTTTGTTTGAACTGCGGGCAGAGGAGGAAATACCCTTTGGCAACAAGATCGCACTGACGGATATCCCGGAGGGGGAGCGTGTGATCAAATATGGCGCTCCTATTGGGATGGCCACCCGGGATATAAAAAAGGGCACATTGGTTCACGTACATAATGTGAAAAGCCTGGCAGTGGATATCCCGGAGAACATCCGCAGGGAGATTATCCGCCAGATGAATATACTGGCGCCGTCCAGTGAAATACCGGCGCCGCTCGGTGAAATAACGGCACTGTCCGGCACCTGCTGCCCGCGCCGGAAACCGGTCTACGAACCGGCCTCTGGGGACCGCTGCGCCGCCGTTTCACAGCCACATTTCCAATGGGGGAATCCGGATACTGACGGGACGCCAGATGCCATGGAATTTATGGGATATGCCCGCCCGGACGGCTCGGTGGGCATACGCAACAAGATACTGATAATCGCTGTGGACGAATGCTGTGAAGGTATCGCCAGGGGAATAGCCAGGCACTCCGCTGCCGCGGTGGTGCTGACCAACTGGTATACCTGTATGCTGGGAGGCAATGAGGAGACATTCAACCAGATGGTTGCGGTTGGGAAGAACCCCAACGTGGCAGCCGTGATGGTGATCGCCATGGGCTGCGGCAGCATCCTGCCTTCCCAGGTGGGAGATGAGATTGCACTGACTGGAAAACCGGTGGTCTGTATGACATGTGAACAGCTCCGGGGTACCAGGAACACCATCGCTTACGGCGTGGAACGGCTGAAGGAATTCGAGGCAGAGATCAGCAGCATGAAACGGGAGAAATTCCCCATGTCAAAGCTGGTGGTGGGAGTCAAATGCGGAGGCAGCGACACCAGCTCCGGTATAGCTTCCAACCCCAGCGCCGGCGCCGCCCTGGACCGTCTGACAGACATGGGGGCAGTCGGCATAGGGGGAGAGCTGTTCGAGCTTCAGGGCTGCGAGGAGATCCTGAGTGAACGGGCTGTCAGTCCGGAGGTGGCGCAGAAGATCATCACCCTGATCGGCAGGGAGCGGGACAGATGGAGCGTGAAGGGGGCGGATGTGGAGACCATGAGCATCGGCAACTGCGTGGGCGGCCTGACCACCATAGAGGAGAAATCCCTGGGAGCCCTGCACAAGATGGGCAGCCGTCCCATTCAGGATGTGCTTCAGATCAATAAGGATTTCATCGACCGCCCGGACCGTCCCGGCTTTTATCTGTCGGAGGCAACCATGCTGTGCGGGGGTGCCGGCGTCAATTACGCTTCCCTGGGAGCCCATATGATCCTGTGGACCAGCGGGGCGGCGGGATTTCAGAATGCGCTGGTTCCGGTGATTCTGATCAGCGGCAACTCGGAACTGATCAACGATGATATTGATATCGATGCCTCCGCCGTCATGGACGGGACCGCCGGGGTGGAGGACATCGCCCGGCAGATTGTGGACACAGTGCGCAGAGTGGCGGACGGGGAGCCGGCCCGCATTGAGGGGATCGGCGATTCAACCATGACCCTGTATCAGAAGGACCAGAGAGTTGAGAGCCTTCTGGCGGCCTGCAAAAGATCTTGATCTAATTGAAAATCTATGCTATATTTTAGAAATAACAGCAGACAAGTGCCGGGGTGGAATATTAACGCCGTCCGCCACTAGTTCAATTAGAAAGGAAATGTTTTTGATGTACGGTAAATCGTTATCGGCGTTGTGCGGAGCAAAGGCCTTCGCATAGACAAAGATATCATGAGAGGCCTTTGTTCCATCCTATAACAAATTATTGTTTAGGAGGGAGCACAATGCGCTACAAGAATGCAAACAGTATACTTCCGGCAAATCTGCTGGAAGCAGTCCAATCCCATGTGGATGGCGAATACATCTATATTCCCAGAAAAGATGAGAACAGGAAGCAGTGGGGAGAAGTGAAGAACAGCAGAAAGCTGCTTCAGGAACGCAATGACAGTATCCGGTTCATGTACCGGAACGGCATTTCCGTCAGGGAGATCGCCGGTCAGTATTATTTATCCCCTAAGACCATCTACAAAATATTGGCTGATACGGATCAGGACAGCCTTAAAAAGTGACACAGCCATCTACTGTGTCGCTTTTTTATTTCATAAATGTAAGACAGGTAGCCTTACTTCCCTTAAAAAGCTATACTTGGTATATATAACGGTGAAAGGGAAGATCATTATGAACGCAGCAGAAAAATATGGGCTGGACCCATCCGCTATACCAGATCATCCGGAAGGAATACCGGCCAGGGTTACGGCAGTCTATCAGGATTTGTTTGAGGTGGTCTGCGGCAGGGGCCGCGGTCTGGCGCGGCTGAAGGCAGGGGAGTATTATGCGGGGGAGGAGATTCACCCCACAACAGGGGACTTTGTGCTCCTTAACTGGCAGGAGAACGGCGAGAGCCAGATCCTTAAGACACTGGAGCGGAGAACCTGTTTCTCCCGCCGGGACCCCTCCTCATCCGGTCACGGGGAGCAGGCGGTAGCAGCCAATTTTGACTTTGTATTTATCCTTCACCCTCTGGACCAGGATTTTAATCCCCGCAGGCTGGAGCGGTATCTGACCCTGGCGTGGCAGTCAGGGGCAACACCCGCGGTGATTCTCACGAAGGCCGACCAGGTGGAGGATGACACGGTTATGACGGCCGCTGCCCAGGGCGTGGCAGTCGGGGCAGACATCCACGCGGTCAGCGCCAGGACCGGCCAGGGCATGGCCCAGCTGGACAGATATCTGAGGCCGGGCAAGACAATCGTGCTCCTGGGTATGTCGGGGGCAGGCAAATCAAGCCTGCTCAACGCCCTTGCGGGCAGGGAGGTTATGGCTGTCAACAGCATACGTGAAAAGGACGGCAGAGGCAGGCACACCACTACCCGGCGGCAGCTGATTATGCTGGATGGCGGCGCCATGGTCATCGATACGCCCGGCATGCGGGAGCTTGGCATGTGGGATGTGAGCCAGGGCATGGGGCAGAGCTTTGCAGATGTGGAGCAATATCTGGGCCGCTGCAAATTCAGTGACTGCCGCCACCAGAGCGAGCCGGGCTGTGCCGTCAAACAGGCAATCCAGAGACAAATGCTCTCCCAGGAGCGCTGGGAAGCCTATCTCCAGCTCAATGAGGAGGCGCGGTTTGCCAGTGACAAGGCCGGGTATTTGCGGGATAAACAGCAGTGGGAGAAGGGAATTGCTAAGCAGATCAGGCATATGGCGAAGATTGATTACCGGAATAAGCCCTGCGGTGAGACCTTTACATGTGAGGTCTGCAAACGCATGGTGGTGCCGGAGGAGGCGGGCAGCAGGCACAGGAACCACTGTCCCCACTGCCTGTCCAGTATCCACGCAGACCACAAGCCCGGAGACAGGGCGGCACTGTGCAGAGGGATCATGGACCCCATCGGCGTGTGGGTGCGCAAGAACGGAGAGTGGGCCATCATCCACCGCTGCCGCCAGTGCGGGGCCTTAAGCTCCAACAGGATCGCTGCCGATGACAATCCGGCGCTTCTGATGTCCATTGCTGTTAAGCCCTTGGCCTGCCTGCCGTTTCCGCTGTGGCAGATCACAGAAGGCGGCATGAATTAACTGAGCGCTGTCCACCACCGGACAAAACATGTGATAATCTGCCAATTATATGGTATACTAATACCAGGAGGTGAACTTATGGACAACAAAGAAAAGATTCTGCAGGCAGCAGCCAAGGCAGAGGAAAATGTGGAAACAAGAATGAAGGAAGACCTTACAAGAGTTAAAAACCAGACCCAGGAAGGGCTTGGGACACTGCGTGAGGAACTCAGTTCAGGCGTATCCGAGGCATCCAAGATCATTGAAAAAGGAATCAACCATATTAAAAAGAGCATCTGAGCAATCAGGTGCTTTTTTTAATGAAGAACAGACACTTCCCCCTTTCTTTCCCAGATCTTCCATATTTCGTTCATTATATTTAAGAAAATTGTAGAGCCAAAGACGAAGCAGTTTCGTGTATAATAGTAGAAGAGTACAAATGATTTGGGTTTTCGAGGGAGGAAAAGGTGAAAACTTTACTGCAGAAACATCAGAAGGCGGCCAGAGCCATGATTCTGGGCTATGTTGCATTTGCGGGCTGCTTTGCATTTCCGTTCAGGAATGAGCTGTTCCAGTTTAATCTGTTTAAGGCATATCTTGTTTTACTGTCCTACGGAATCATCGGCCTGGGCTTTGCCATGGTATACGGGGCCGGGAAAATAAAATCCGTTTATGGCTATACCCTGGTTCTGACAGGGGTGGGCATGCTGCTCAGATATATATTGGAGTATGGGGAGGTGTCCAACACATTGAACTTCACCACCTTTAACATATGGTCCTATTTGATTCTTGTACCCATATACTGTGTGTTGATGTACAAGGCGGCCGGCCGGTGGCTGGTAAAAGAAACGTAAAGAGAATGAAAAGGAGTACACGCAGTGAACAATAAAATTAAGATCATGCTGGGAATATGCTCCGCCTGCCTGCTGCTGGCAGCCTGCGCGCCCGGCGCATCAAAGGGTCGGGAGGCGCAGGCCGATACTTGGGCAGCGCCGGTGAGGCACACAGAAGCCCAGACCCAGGCAGCCGGTTCTCCGGAATCAGCAGATGGGAGTGAACCTGCGGACCGCATCCTGATGCACAACGGCACGCTGTACTATGGAACAGATGAGACAGGTCCTATGGGGGATTCAGGGGCAGTGTGCGGGAGAATCGTCTCCAGCTCCGGCCCGGATGAGATCCCGGCGGAGGACGGACAGTCCAACTTCGGCTGCATTGACAATCCCTATACCGAGGACTACGGCGACGGGTTTATCATGGTGTTTGTGGACGACGAGTGGTTTTGTTTCTATACGGAACAGGCCGGGGCCAATGCGACCAATGAGGCCAATGAGGAGGAACTGCCGGATGGACAAGGGATTCAGACAGATCAAGGGCTATCAGGCTGACGGGCAGTTGAGAAAAAGCTTCTCAGAGCTGTCCAAGAAGGTCTTTGGCCTGGAGTTTGAAGACTGGTACCAAGAGGGCTGCTGGGGCGGGAACTATATTCCATACTCCATATGCAGCGGCACCCGGGTCATAGCCAATGCGTCGGTCAATCCAATGGAGTTTCACTGGAACGGGACGCCCAGGACCTACATTCAGATCGGCACGGTTATGACAGCCCCGGACTTTCGGCGCCAGGGCCTTGGAACCCATCTGATCCGGGAGATTCTGCGGCATTACCGGCACAGGGCGGACGGCATGTTCCTCTTTGCCAATGACGGGGCAATTGATTTTTATCCCCGATTTGGCTTTAAAAAGTCCAGAGAATTCCAGTATTCAAGACAAGTCAGACAGAACGGGGGAGTGAAAGCGGTACAGGTCCCCATGGAGACAAAGCAGCACAGAAGCCTTCTGAAAGCGGCTGTATTAGGCAGTGCGGACAACAGCCCCTTTGAGATGAGCCGGAATGTTGGACTGGTGATGTTTTACGTGATCAAGTTTATGAGGCATCAGGTGTATTACATTGAAGATCAGGCGGCCTATGTGATTGCGGAACAGGAGAAGGGAAGCCTGGTTATCCATGGTGTATTTTCTCCAAAACAAGCGGATCTGGATGGTATTATAGGTGCCTTCGGGCTGGATATCACAGAAGTCACATTGGGATTTAAGCCCTGGAATGCAGATGGTTTTGAAGCCAGAGAATTAAAAGAAGAGGATCTTACCTTATTAACATTGGGGGAGGACTGGGAAATGTTTGAAATAGAGAAAAACAGGTTCCCCGCACTATCCCATGCATAATAATAAAAGGGTTAGGCGCGAATGGTTACGCGGACGTGGGCTGGTGTGTTGGATAGAACCTGAGGGCGGAGGGACAGACGGCGGCCGGAAGGGGCGGCTAGTTCCTGGTTACGGAGGGAGTGTCACTAAGACTGTGATGATTTGCTAAAAGCGGCCGTCCAAAGAACGAAACTCGCCAAGGCTCGGACACCCGTTTCTTTGGACGGCCAACGCAAATCCTCACAGCCTAAGTTCCACTAGCCCTCCTGCACAAG
>URUZ01000160.1 GCA_900551225.1 uncultured Clostridium sp. | reverse complement strand
GTTGTGGGGCTGGGACTGCTGTTTGGAAATGGCGCCGCCTCCTACATATCCAGGCTGCTGGGCCACGATCAGAGAGAAAGAGCCGACCAGGCCGCCAGCACTGCCGTGTACAGCAGCCTTTTTGTGGGCGAGGCGGTTATTATCTGCACGCTGGTTTTTCTGACCCCGATTTTAAAGCTTCTGGGTGCAACTGAGAGCATACTGCCCTTTGCCTCAATTTATGCGGGAATCTATGTGACCTCCTCCATTTTCAATGTGTTCAATGTCACCATGAACAATATTGTCACAAGTGAGGGAGCTGCCAAAACCACTATGTTTGCATTGCTGGCCGGCGCTGTGCTGAACATCATTCTGGACCCCATCTTTATCTATGCCCTGAACCTGGGCGTGGCCGGCGCTGCGGCAGCCACGGCCATCTCACAGATTGTTTCCACCTTGGTGTATCTGTGTTATATACTCAGGAAAAAAAGCGTCTTCAGCTTCAATATCAGGAAATGCTGTTTTTCGAGGGAAATGATGTCTGAAATTCTGAAAATCGGGATTCCCACACTGGTATTCCAGCTGCTGACCAGCCTTTCTATTGCACTGATCAACGGAGCGGCCAAGGGATATGGGGATTCTGTGATCGCTGGGATGGGCGCTGTGACCAGGATTATCTCCATGGGAAGTCTGATGGTATTCGGATTTATCAAGGGCTTTCAGCCCATTGCAGGATACAGCTACGGGGCCAAAAAATATGGACGCCTGCATGAAGCAATTAAGACTTCTATACTATGGTCAACGGCATTCTGCGCGGTCTATGGCCTGGTGATGGTTCTGTTCCCCACCGCAATCATTTCCCAGTTTACAAAAGGGGATATGGAAATGATCGCTGTGGGCCAGAAGGCACTGCGGGCGAACGGACTCTCCTTTTTGCTGTTTGGTTTTTATACGGTCTATTCATCGCTGTTCCTGGCGCTGGGAAAGGCAAAAGAAGGTTTTATCCTGGGAGCCTGCCGCCAGGGGATCTGCTTTGTGCCTGTCATTCTGATTCTGCCGGTGATTGGGGGAATTAATGGGATTCTCTATGCGCAGCCGGTATCTGATGTATTGTCTGCGGTGGTTACTGTATTGATGGCGGGGAATCTGTACAGGGAATTATCGTTGGGCTGATTGTATGCTCAAACAGTATAATAGGCGGTTCCTTCTTTCCGGGTAAGTCTATGAAACGTCCGCTGACGCATCCAGGCGCGGGAAAAAGAAAAAAGACATCCAAGAGCTTAAGATGTCCTTTTTCTTTTTCCCGCGCCTGGATGCGCCAGCGGACGGATGAACCAAAATCCGCCCTAGTCCCCTTCCGCCTCTAAATCAACCTCCCCCTTTAATCTCCTCCACATACCGCAGCCCTTCCAGCTTACGAATATCCTCCAGAATCCATGTATGTTTCTGCCGTTTTCCCAAATCCAGCTCAATCATCACACAAGTGTCCTTCTTATACCATTTATTCTCAGAACGCCGCGTCAGGTTCACCACCCGGATATTCTTCTCGCCGAAATATGCGATCAGGGACAGCATGAACTCCTCATTGACCCCCTCCGCATAGATCTTCATCACCCGTGAATTCCCGGTGACCACCTTGTCAATAACCTTGCAGGTAAATGACGACAGGAAGATCACCGCAATGCCTCCGAATGCCCCGAAGTAGAACCCGGCTCCAATGGAGATTCCCAGCGCAGCCGTCACCCACAGGGCCGCGGCTGTGGTCAGCCCCCTTACCTGGTTGGTGCCTGTCACAATGATGGTGCCCGCGCCAAGGAAGCCGATGCCGCTGATTACCTGAGCCGCCATACGTGCCAGATCCCCGCTGCCTCCATAATTAATGGATATGTATTCATTGGTGATCATAGCCAGCGTAGACCCAATACACACCAGGGAGAAGGTCTTTAACCCCGCAGGACGTCCCTTCATCTCCCGCTCCAGCCCAATCAGCCCCCCGCAGATCGAAGCCACCATCATCCGGAACAGAGCCACCACCTCAAACCGGGTGTCTGAGAACTCCTTCAGATCGTATAATACATCCCCAATAAAATCTACCATATACCGTCCTCCTCATATCTGTATACTCTCTATGGAAGCCACATGACTCCTCATTAAGATTCTGCTATAAATATACCACAGTATATCATGACAAGCCAGCAGACTTTTAGCTGTTTTTCAACATTTTACTGCTGTTTTCCCCTATTGTCTTTGTCACAATTCCTTGATAAGCCATATTTCTTTTGTTATAATAGGGTTTAGCACATTCCAGCCAGAAAGGCGCCAGACTATATGAAAACCCTTAAAACAGCATCCCTTTCCCGCAAATTGTTCTCCAGCTTTCTCATCAGCTTCCTGCTGCCCATGGTACTTGTCAGCTGCCTGGTATCATACCTGTTCAGCTCCAGCCAGTACCGTGAGATCAACAACCAGGCGGTAAACAACATGAAGCTGATTTCCGCCTATATCACCAAGTACATCAATGATATAGACAATATCTCAAAGGCGCCCTACTATCACAACTTCTTCCAGTCCAAGTCCTCCTTTGATTCCCTGACCCCCTACGAACAGAATCAGGTCAGCAAGGAAATCGGCCAGCTGCTGCAGCTGACCACCTATTCCCGGGAAGATTTCGGCGATCTGGTGGTGATGTCTGATGAGCGGGTGCTGTACTTTAATTCCACCGACTGGTATCAGTATCTTCCCAGTGTCAATCCCCTCACCTCCCGCAAGTGGTACACCGCGGCCATGGAACAGGCCGGGCGCATTGCCATCGTGCCACCCGATGACCGGGACCTGTCCCTGGAAGCCATTGACACCAGCAGCTTCTACATTTCCCGTAAACTGAACAATATCTTTTACCCGGAACAGACCAACATTATCATGGTCAATTTAAAGACAGATGCCCTGGAGAACCTATTCTCCAGCCTGACCAGCGCCGCGCCCCTGATGATCCTGTTTACCAACGACAGCGGAGAGCTGATCTACTCCAACGCCCCGGTTAACCAGAAGCTGGTTGACTCCCTGAACCAGCCGAACCTGTCCTTTGGCCACAACTCCTGGATCAACTACTCCCAGACCCTGGACAATTATCCGCTGACCGTCCATGTGCTGCTGTCCAACTCCTATGTGAAGGAGCAGATCACCACCTTCATGGCAGCCACCCTGCTGTGCTACACTGTGGGAATCTGCATAGCCTACATTCTGTTCCGCAGGAATAACCAGTGGATCAAGGCGCCCACCTACCACATCAAGGCTGTCTTAAAGGAGCTGGAGGAGGGGAACCTGACCTCCCGCTGCCAGCCTCTGCCGGTGCGGGAATTCAATGAGATCGGCTCCTCCATCAATACCATGGCCCACCAGCTTCAGGAGAAGATCAAGAATGAGTACGAGCTGTCCATTGCCCAGAAGAACCTGCAGTTTGAGGCCCTTCAATCCCAGATCCAGCCGCATTTTATCATCAACACCATCTACAGTTTTATCACGCTGAACCAGATCGGGGAGCAGGAGACACTAAACGATGCATTCTACGCCTTTGCCCGGCTGCTGCGGTATGTGCTGCGCAAGGACAACAGCACCACCATCGGACAGGAGCTGGATTTCCTGGGCAACTACTGCTCTCTCTGCCTGCTGCGCTTCGGCGACCGGCTGTCCTATGAGATCCGCTGCGGCGAGGAACTGCGGGCCCTGACACTTCCCAAGCTTCTGCTGCAGCCCCTTGTGGAGAATGCTGTCATCCACGGCATCGAGCCAAGCGAGACACCCTGCCGGCTGTCCATTGAGGTCCGGCAATGGGGGGACACCCTCTACATCATCATAGAGGACAACGGAGTGGGCTTTGAGCCGGAACAGCTGAACTCCCCTGATTCCATTGGAATCAAAAATGTGGAGACCAGAATGCATTTGTGGAACCCCGGCGTCCGCCTGCTGATCTACCGGACAGAGGGCCTCACAATCCAGGTTCTGGTGATCCCTCAGGAGACGTAACCTATGTTTAAACAACGTACAGGCGGTGATTTTGAGTATGAACATTTTAGTTGTAGACGATGAACCATTAATCCACATATCCATTGAGAAACTGATCCATACCTGTTCGGGGGAGGACAGCGTTTACCATGCGGGCAACGGCCACCAGATGCTGGCCGCCCTGGCTGAGCGGGATTTTGCCCTGGCCTTCGTGGATATCAAGATGCCCGGCCCCTCAGGACTGGAGGCCATCAAGCTGGCCAGGGATGTCTCGCCCTTTACCCGGTATTACATCATGACCGGATTCGACGAGTTCGAGTATGCCAAACAGGCCATCAAGCTGAAGGTGGACGATTACCTGATGAAGCCCCTGGATCTGAAGACCATCCGTGAGACAGTGACTGCCGCCAGGCTCCACGTCCATCTGAATCTGGATTACAAGAAGAATGTGTTCCGCAACTGGCTGGAGAGCACCCTCAACCGGAGGGACAGCCGGTTCGGAGAATTCTCCGGTCACTACTGCGGCCTGATGATGGTGACCGTTGACGCCCCCGGCACATCTGCTGAGGAAATCCAGCGTCCCTTCCAGCCCTATGATGAACACCTGGTATCCATGTTCACGGAAGAAGGGCTGGTTCTGCTGTGCTTCTCGGAGAAGGCGGACTATATACTGGAAATGTACAGGGATCTCTCCACCCTGGTTTACCCCAAAGGCGTCACCTGCTTCGCCGCCTCCGTCACCAGGGACCCTGGAGAGCTGAAGAACGCCCTGTCCGCCCTGCTGGACCGTTCCTGCTTAAAGGTGCTGCTGGGCCTTGGCCGGTTTTACTATCTGGCGCCACTGGCAGACCGCAGCCAGGCGGAGCTGGACTTCTGCCGCAGCTGCTTAAAGTGGCGGGCCGCATGCCTGTCCAGGGATTACACGGCTTTTGCCGGCCAGTCCCAGCTGGTGGTCAGCCAGCTCTTTAAGCTGCCCCAGCTGAACAAATACCGTGACAATGTGCTGTCCTTCATGGCTCTGAATCTGAACTTCCCGGGAGATCTGCCCACAGACCCTGAGGAATTGATGGCACTTCTGTCCCTTGCCGCCCGGGAGTTCTTAACCGGTCCTGACCAGGACACCAAGGTCCAGTCCATCATCCGTTTCATTCAGGAGCATTACCAGGAGAATCTCTCCGCCGCTGAGCTGTCGGAGCGCTTCGGCCTCTCCGCCAACTATATCAGCAACCTGCTGAAGAATGCCCTGGGAATCCGCTACAATGACTATGTGACCCAGCTGCGCCTAAGCCGGGCCAAGGAGCTGCTGATGTCCACCCGCATGTCCATCAAGGAGATCACCACGGCCTGCGGCTACTACAGCCAGAGTCATTTTACAAAGCTGTTCCTGGAACACGAGGGCTGCACCCCCTCAGAGTACCGCAAAACCGGCCCAGGGCGTGTTTGAACGCATTAGAATACCCCGGCCGCCGCATATATAATCTATGCGGCGGCCGGGGTATTCTTGTCTATTTATTAAAATAACTTTGCAACTCTCTCTTCCATGGCGGCAACTGCCTGCTCCGGCGTGTATCCATCCTCCAGAATGCATTTCTGGATCTCATTGGCAAAGATTTCCTTGGCCTCCTGGTACTGAGGGATGAAGGGAGTCCTGTAGGTGCTGAATTCTACCTGGTCTACAATGATCTGCAGGTTGGGATCTTCCTCAACCATCTTCTTATATGCGTCAGACTCCATGCAGCTGGTTCTGGTTGGCAGATATCCTGTTCCATTGGCCCATTTCACAGCATTTTCGGTGTTGGTCATGAACTTTAAGAACTCCCAGCCTGCTGCCTCTTCTTCCTCGGAGTGGCCCTTGAACATCAGCAGATTGGAACCGCCTGCGGGATAGGAAAGGGTGGTGTCCTTGGGAATCGCGCCTACGCCAACCTCGAACTCACAGGTCTTTTCCAGACCCTTTAACTGGGCGCTGCTCTGCATAATCATGGAAGCCGTGCCGCCTGCAAACGCGTTTCTGCATGCCTCGGAGGAGTTGTAATCCTGGCCTGAGGGCACATGCATGGTGCCTTCGCCGATCATCTCCTGCCACAGGTACAGGGGCTTTGTTCCGCTCTCGCCTGCGAATCCGATGCCGTTTGCAGTCTCATTGAAAATGGTTCCGCCTGCGTTCATTACCAGAGCCATGTAGTACCACTGGTCCAGAGGACAGGAGTATCCATAGGTGCCCTCTGCTGTCAGCGCCTTGGCGTCCGACTTTAAGTCATCCCAGGTTGTGGGAGGCTGGTTCTCATCCAGGCCTGCTTCTTTGAACCGGTCTTTGTTATAGTACAGCACCGGAACACTTCTGGAGTGAGGCAGGGCAACCAGCGCGTCATTGTAATAAGAAGCGTCCATCAGACCCGGCATAAAGTCGCCGATGTCATAGCCCTCTGCGTCCACAAACTTCTGTAAATCCACCAGCTGCTCTGCGTCCGCAAAAATGCCCAGCATACCGATCTCCATCTGAGCCAGCACAGGCGCCTCGCCCGCGGCCAGAGCGGCCTGCATCTTGGTTCCGGCGTCTGTGTAGGAGCCCTGGTGTACGGTCTTTACAAACACCTTGTCCTGTGAGTCGTTAAATGAATTGGCAATCTCCTGGATCAGCTCCCCGTTGGAGGACCCCATGCAGTGCCAGAATTCAATGGTAATCCGGTCCCCTGCCGCTGCCGCCTCTGTCTGTGCCCCCTCAGATCCGCCCTGGGCGGTGCTGCCTGCCGCTGTTGTGTCCTTCTCCGTGCTTCCAGAGCCGCCGCAGCCTGCCAGGCTCCCGGCCACCATCGCTGCCGCCAATACTAACGCTAGTTTTTTCCTCATGTTGTCTTTATCCTCCTTTTACTTTGTATCAAGAATCCCGCATTTTCTACTTTAGGATTTCCTTCATTGCTGTTCCCTGTGCCCAGGGCATTTCCACACCAAGTATGGCCGCATAGGTGGGGGCCTCGTCTGTCAGATCGCCCCGTTCCACCACCACGCCCTCCTTCACATCCGGCCCGGCTGCGAAGAATATGGGCTGAGGCCCTTTCTCCGGCAGATGCCCGTGGGCGGATACGGAAAGCTTGTAATCTGTATTGTCTGTGGGGCGGATCAGATCCCCTGTGCAGTTATTACCAAAAGAGGTTCCCAGGCGCCCCTCAATGGCGTAATCAAATGGGCCTGTGAGATGGTGCTCCGCCATCTGCTCCTTATTTAAGATCTGCTCACAGCCATAGGCTTCATTGTCCACCCAGCTGTTTAACAGCTCCTCCACCTGTCTGCGTTTCTCCTGGTCCTCCGGGTCCTTAAGCACCACGTGGGCGGAGAGTCCTGCTGAGTGGATATAACACTTATAATCCTTTACCTGGCCCTGTTCATCCAGCTGGATCAGACCTTCCTTCACCAGCAGAATATTGGGGTTGAACACCTGTTTCACCGGCAGGTGGCCATGGTCGCCCATGACGCAGAAGTTGGTATCATCCAGGGTCCCCTGCTCCCTCAGTATGTCCATCAGCTCCCCGATCTTGCGGTCGCACTCCATCAGGGCGTGCTTGGCCTCAGGCGCAAAGCCGCCGAAATTGTGCCTTGCATGATCCAGGTAGGACAGGTGAAGCATGATCACATCCGGCTGATGTTCCCGGATGATATCCTTTAAGCAGGCCACGCCGAAGTCGTCCAGCTCCGGCTGGTATTTCCAGCGAAGCAGGTGGCCGTACTTGTCAAACAGCCGGTCCATCCCCTCAGAGCACACGGTGAGAAACCGCGGTCTGGAGTCTCCCTTTGGATCATCGGACCAGATCTCCGGAACCAGGTAATCTACGCTGGGATCGCCTCCTGTCACCGGCCAGTTGATCACAGAGGTGGTGTAACCGCCTCTCTTTGCCGCGTCGAAGATGGTGTCTGTGCCCAGCTCCCGCCTGTACCAGTGCCAGCCAGGATGGGCCACGCCCACCTCCACCTTCTCATTGTGGTAAATCCCATGTTTTTCCTGATGGCAGCCTGTCATCATGGTGGAGTGGGCCACATAGGTCATGGCGGGGTAGGTGGATTTCATCTTCTGTACCACAGATCCGCGCTTGTAGATTCCGTACAGATTCGGACAGTCTCTCAGCCATTCTACATCATCAAAGAACAATGAATCAACGGATATTACAAATAATTTCTTTTTCATGCTAAGTTTCCCCTTTTTATTTAATACCGGAATACACGAAGGAATTTCGAATCTTCTTGCTTGCCAGCATGTAAACCACCAGAATCGGAACCACCAGAACCACGTTGCCCGCCATGATAATGTGCCACATCTGCAGGGTCTCCGAGGACTTCAGAGCTGCGATTCCCACAGGCAGTGTGCGGAAGGTCTCGCTGGAGGTCATGATCAGCGGCCAGAAATAACTGTTCCATGTGGAGATAAAGGACAGCAGGCCGATGGTGATCAGAGCCGGTTTGGCCATGGGCATCATCACCTTGAACATCACCTTCATGTTACTGGCGTCATCCAGCTTGGCCGCCTCGATTACTTCCTGAGGAATCTGCATGAAATACTGGCGCAGCATGAAGATTCCGAATGGATTGGAAATAAATGGGAGGATCAGCGGTAAAAATGTTTTCAGCAGCTTCATTTTACTGAACATGAAGTATACCGGAAGGAAGGTAATCTGCTGTGGGATCATCAGCCCCAGCAGCACGATTCCGAAAAACAGGTTCTTGCCCATATAGTCATGCCTTGCGAAGCTGTAGGCCGCAGGCACAATGATCAGGTACTGAAGCACCAGCACAACCACGCTGACAATCACGGAGTTTCTGAAATACAGGGCAATGGGTACCACCTCCGCCACATGGAGGTAATTCTCCCAGTGTATGGTTTTGGGGAACAGAGTAGGCGGAAACTGCAGCGCCTCAGTGTAGTCCTTCAGTGACGTGCTGACCATCCAGTAAAAGGGGAATGCAATCACCACGATAATAAACAGTTTTAAGCAGACATTTAACGCCCGTCCGAATTTTCTTAAATAAATACTTGAAATGCTTTCCTGCATGATATCTCTCCTCCTGCAACTGACTTTCCTTGTTACTGGTAATGTACTTTCTTCTTGCCGACGCCGAATTGGATATAGGTCATGACACAGACCAGAGCCAGCAGCACAACGCCCGCGGCACAGGCCATTCCCGGTTTGCCATAGCGGAAGGCATAGGAATAGATGTAGTACACCAGCGTGTTGGTGGAATCCACCGGACCGCCCTGGGTCATAACGTTGACGGAGTCAAAGATCTTGAAGGAAGCAATGGACGCCACAACAGAGGTAAACAGGATCGTGGGTGAAATCATGGGCAGGGTAATCTTAAAAAATGTACGGATCTTAGGCGTATCGTCCAATTCCGCTGCCTCGTAAATGCTGGAAGGAACAGTCTGCAGCGCCGCCATGATCAGCAGCACATAATAGCCCACACTCTTCCACACCATCACCAGCACCAGGGAAAACATGGCCGTGGCAGGGCTTGACAGGAAGGGGAACTTGGAAAATCCCAGCTTGGTAATCACCATGTTCAGGAAACCTGTGTCAGAATCCATCAGCCATAAAAACACGATGGAGACAGAAACCATGGAGATAACATGGGGCGTGAAAATGAAGCCCTCCACCATTCCATTTAACTTCTTATGCTTAGAACCATTGAGCCACACTGCGATGATCACAGCCAGCACCATGGTCAGTCCCACGAACAGCACTGTGTACACCACCGTGTTCACCAGCACCTTGTGAAATGTCTCCGATGCCCACAGCTCCGCGTAGTTGTCCATGCCCACGAATTTCTTCTTGGTGGAAATCAGGCTTCCTGAGAACATGGAATAGTATAACAGATAAAATACCGGATATACGGTAAATATAAACAGCAGGATCATGGCAGGCATGGCCGTGATAAAGCCAAGCAGCCGGTCGCGCTTTTCGCTTATGCTCACTTTCTTCTTTTCCACACCTATACCCCCTGTGCTGCGAATTTTTCTTTGATGATTTTCCTGTATTCGTCATGCATTTCAATCCGTTTACCATCTGCGGCAAACAGATACATGGCTGAGAAGGGAACCGCCAGCTTCAGGCTGCTGTTGTCCTCCACCTCATGCTCCGATTTGGCCATCATGGTGCCGTAGGGGCTGTTTAAGGAGTAGATGGTCTCTGATCCCAGCATTTCCTTGGTCACCACCTCAGCCGGAATTATAATGTGATCCTCCTCAGTGCCCTGAAGGTACATTTTCTCGGGGCGGAAGCCCAGCTGCATCCCCTCAGGCAGCACGCTGCTCACCACATTCATCTGGGGTGTCCCAATAAACTGGGCCGCGTAAATGCAGCTGGGGTTGTTGTACAGTTCCCTGGGATTGGACTGCTGCACGATGTATCCGTCCTTCATCAGCACAATGTCATCTGCCATGGACATGGCCTCCACCTGGTCATGGGTTACATACACAAAGGTGGTTCCCAGCTTCTTGTGCAGTCCAATCAGCTCCACGCGCATCTGTCCTCTCAGCTTGGCATCCAGGTTGGACAGCGGCTCATCCATAAGGAATACTTTCGGCTGCTTAACCATGGCTCTAGCCAGGGCTACCCTCTGGCGCTGGCCGCCGGAAAGTGTGGCCGGCTTTCTGTCCAGATAATCGGTGAGTCCCACGATCTCACAGATCTCGGATACCCGTTTCTGCCTTTCCTCCTTTGGAACCTTCTTGTTCTCCAGGCCGAACTCAATATTCTGGCGGACCGTCATGGTCGGATACAGCGCATAGTTCTGAAACACCATGGCGATATCCCGCTTGCCGGGCGTCAGATCATTGATCTTGTGACCGTCTATGAAAATGTCGCCGGAGGTAGGTTCATCCAGCCCGGTAATCATCCGCAGCGTGGTGGACTTACCGCAGCCGGAAGGTCCTACCAGCACGGTAAACGATCCGTCCGCAATGTCCAGATTCAGGTCCTCGATCACCACATCGTTTCCAAACTTCTTCTTTACATTTCTTAACTGTATAGCCCCCATCTCTCCACACTCCTCTTTCATTCTCGTTGTGTTGTTGATTATGGATAAACTATAGCAT
>URUZ01000159.1 GCA_900551225.1 uncultured Clostridium sp. | reverse complement strand
CTTTTAATACAGTAAATAAAGTTATGTATTTTTGTATAAACCACAAATATTTTTACGGTATAAAGAGGAGCGTTTATGGAACTGGAAAGTCTGCACTACTTTATGGAAACTGCTAAATCCCTTAGCATCACCGAGACATCTGAGCGGCTGTTTATCAGCCAGCAAACCTTAAGCAACCATATCCGCCGGGTTGAAGATTACTATGGGCTGCGTCTGTTTAACCGCCAGCCGCGTCTTCAGCTGACTGCCGCCGGCCAGGAGGTACTCAAATATGCGGAAAACCTGTTTGAAAATGAACGGTCCCTCTCTGCCATTCTGGCGGATCTGGGCAACAGCGATTCCGGCCAGATAACCGTTGGGGTGACCTCCCCCCGCTGTAATGCCTATCTGCCCCAGGTACTGGAAAAATACAGCGCCCTCTATCCGAAAGTAAAGGTCAGTTCCATTGAGTGCACCACCACTGAGCTGGAACATATGGTTCATAAGAATCAGCTGGATTTTGCCGTGGGCGCCTATGTTGAAGGTTCCTTCCCCAATATCCAGTCCCACTCCACCTATGAGGACCCCATTTACTTTTGTGTGTCCGACCGGCTTTTATATCAGTATTACACCCATGAGGAGATTGTGGAAATGAAGGAGCGGTCTGTAAAAGGCGCCAACATGGCCGATTTCAGCCGCATTCCCTTTATGATTCCAACAATCCATAACCGCTTAGGTGAAAAGGTGCTCCAGTGTTTCCAGGCCGCTAACTGCACCCCCAATATCCATTATTCTTCAAAACATACCACCATGATCATTCCCCTCTGCAACAGGGGCCTGTCCGCCGGTTTTACCTCCCATATGAACCTCAGCGGCTGGATTCCACTTTTGGAAAAGGATGTGAATGTCTTTCCTCTCTACCAAAATGGCAAACCGGTTACCTCCTCAATCAAGTTGATCTATCACAAGCAGCGCTATCTGAACCACTTTGTAAAGTCCTTTATCCAGCTCACGGTGGAAGCCCTGGATGCCCTGGAGTGCCAGGATCTGAGCCAGGTCTCCGTCTCACCGCCGCCTCTGGGAAAATGAGCACCAAAAAAGGACATTTCCTAAAATTCTCTTCTAGGAAATGTCCTCTATTATACATACATGTTCTTAGTACAGCTTCGCACCCGCCGGAATCCGGTTGTCCACCATCAACAGGTTAAGCCCTTCTCTTCCATCTTCCTCATGAACTGCTGAAATCAGCATCCCACGGGAATCAATCCCCATCATCTTGCGCGGGGGCAGGTTTACGATGGCGATGGCTGTCTTACCGATCAATTCCTCCGGCTCGTAATACTCACGAATACCGCTTAAAATCGTACGATCCGTGCCGCTTCCGTCATCTAATGTGAACTGAAGGAGCTTCTTGCTCTTGGGTACGGTGACACAGTCTTTAATCTTCACTGCGCGGTAATCGGATTTTGCAAAGGTTTCAAAGTCCACCATTTCTTCAAACAGCGGCTCGATTTTAACCTTGGAAAAATCAATTTTTTCCTGAACCTTCTCCACTGTGTTGTCAGCTCCGGCAACAGACTGAGCGGAAACCGTATCCGCTTTTTTCGGCTCGCTTGAACCGCCCAGAGTCTTCATGGTCGGGAACAGCAGCACATCCCTGATAGCCGCTGAATCCGTCAGCAGCATAATCATCCGGTCAATGCCGAATCCGATACCGCCGGTGGGCGGCATGCCGATCTCCAGCGCATTCAGGAAGTCCTCGTCCGTGTGGTTGGCTTCCTCATCGCCCTGGGCCAGCAGTTCTTCCTGGGCCTTGAAACGCTCTCTCTGGTCAATGGGATCGTTAATCTCGGAATAGGCGTTGGCCATCTCCCAGCCGTTCATAAAGAACTCAAAGCGCTCCACGTAGTCAGGGTTACCGGGCTTCTTCTTGGTCAGCGGGGAGATCTCTACCGGGTGGTCCAGAACAAAGGTCGGCTGGATCAGATGCTCCTCGGCAAACTCCTCGAAGAACAGGTTTAAGATATCGCCCTTCTTATGGCGGCCTTCAAACTCCACGCCCTTTTCCTTGGCAGCGGCCCGGGCCTCCTCCAGGGTGTGGATCTCATCAAAATCCACGCCTGCATACTTCTTAACCGCCTCAACCATGGTGATGCGGGCAAAGGGCTGGCCCAGATCCATCTCAGTTCCCTTATAAGTGATCACAGTGGTGCCGAGTACATCCTGGGCCACATGGCGGTACAGGTTCTCGGTCAGCTCCATCATCCCGTTATAATCAGTATATGCCTGGTACAGCTCCATAAGGGTAAACTCCGGATTGTGCCGGGTGTCCAGTCCCTCGTTGCGGAATACACGTCCAATCTCATACACGCGCTCCAGCCCGCCCACAATCAGCCTCTTTAAGTAGAGCTCCAAGGAGATGCGCAGCTTTAGATCCTCGTCCAACGCATTGAAATGGGTCTCAAAGGGCCTGGCAGCAGCACCGCCTGCATTGGATACCAGCATGGGGGTCTCCACCTCCATGAAATCCTGGCTGCTGAGGTACTTGCGGATGCTGGCAATGATCTTAGAGCGCTTGATAAATGTATCTTTCACGTCCGCGTTCATCACCAGGTCCACATAGCGCTGGCGGTAACGCAGGTCTGTATCTGTAAGTCCGTGGAACTTCTCAGGAAGAACCTGAAGACTCTTGGAAAGCAGTGTAACCTCTGTGGCGTGGATGGATTTCTCACCAGTTTTGGTGGTAAATACCGTGCCCCTGATTCCCACGATATCGCCGATATCCATCTTCTTGAAGTCTTTGTATGCTTCTTCCCCGATGCTGTCTCTGGCAACATATATCTGGACGGTTCCCTTCAGATCCTGTACGTTGCAGAAGGACGCCTTCCCCATAACGCGTTTAAACATCATACGCCCTGCGATGGAGGCCTCTTTACCTTCCCACTGGTCATACTGTTCCTTGATGTCCGTACTGTGGGCTGATACATCGTATTTAGTAATCTGGAACGGGTCTTTTCCCGCTGCCTGAAGCTCTGCCAGCTTGTCACGGCGAGCCTTTAACACATGATTTAATTCTGCTTCAACCTGCTTCTGGTTCTGCTGCTCTGCCACTTTCTACACTCCTTTGTGATAAATTAATCCTTACGGCACGTCTGCCTTATGATACCCTCTGGATATTCAGCACTTTGTACTGGATCGTTCCCGCCTGGGTATCTACTGCCACGGTCTCGCCCACGCCTTTGCCTAAAAGGGCATGGCCAACGGGAGACTCATTGGAGATCTTATTCTGAAGGCTGTTTGCCTCAGTGGAACCCACGATGAAATACTCCATCTCCTCGTTATACTCCACGTCCAGCAGATTCACTCTGCAGCCAATATTGATCTTGTCGGTGTCAATCTCATCTTCCACCACAACTTCAGCATTTTTGAGCAGCTTCTCCAGCTCCTCGATGCGCAGCTCGATATCCCGCTGCTCATCCTTGGCAGCATCGTACTCCGCATTCTCGGATAAGTCGCCCTGCTCTCTCGCCTCTTTGATCTTCTGTGCAACCTCTTTACGCTTCACAACCTTAAGGGTCTGCAGCTCATCCTCGTACTGTTTCAGTCCGGCATATGTTAAAATATGTTTCTTATCCGCCATGATACTGTATCCTTCCTTCTTCCTTTATTTCCTCCGAAAGCTTACACTTCCGGATATTTTATATTCCACACATTCTGAGTATTATATAGGAAAATGCCCGCATTGTCAAGAACGGTTCCCATGTTTCTCCCCTGTTTTTCCGACTATTTTCCGCTGAGCGCAGCGAGGGGGACTCACCACTTTCCGCCGGAAACTCCCCCTACGCCGTAAGCCTCCGGTCCAGCAGCCGGATCAGCCCTTCAAGGTCCTCCACCTGGTTGATTTCCCCGCGCAGCGCGGAAGAATGGGGAAGGCCGCAGGTGTACCAGGCGGCGTGCCCCCGCATTTCCCTCATAGCCACATTTTCCCCTTTAAACTCAATCAGCATGCGGCTGTGGCGCAGGATCATCTCACGGATCTCCTCCACGGTGGGTCCCGGCAGGATCTCCCCAGTCTCCAGATAGTGGTTGATTCTGGAGAATATCCAGGGATTCCCTTTGGCGCCCCTGGCCACCATCACCCCGTCGCAGCCGGTCTCCCGGATCATCCGCCCCGCATCCTCAGGCTGGAAAATGTCGCCGTTGCCGATGACCGGAATCTTCACCGCCTCCTTCACCTGGCGGATAATGTCCCAGTCCGCCTTCCCGGAATAGTACTGTTCCCTGGTGCGTCCGTGAACCGCCACCGCGGCCACGCCGCAGCTCTCCGCCATTTTGGCAAATTCCACCGCATTGATGCACTGGTCGTTAAATCCCCTGCGGAACTTCACGGTCACCGGCTTTTTCACCGCCTTCACCATGGCGGTCAGGACCGCGCCTGCCCGCTCCGGGTCTTTCATCAGAGCCGAGCCCTCCCCGTTGTTCACAATTTTTGGAACCGGGCAGCCCATATTCACGTCAATGATGTCAAATGGCCCATCCTCGATCTGGGCCGCAATCTGGGCCATGATCTCCGGATCTGAGCCGAACAGCTGCACCGAGGTGGGCCGCTCCTGAGGAAGCACGGTCAGAAGGCTGTTTGTGTTCTTATTCTTGTATAGAATGGCCTTGGCGCTGACCATCTCGGTCACAGCCATGCCGCAGCCCTGTTCCCGGCACAGCAAGCGAAATGGCAGGTCCGTTACCCCTGCCATAGGCGCCAGTATTACATTGCTCTCCAAAGAAACATTTCCGATTGTAAGCTTCATTCCTCTTCAACCTCATCCACATCTTCGCCCAGGAAAAATACCCGGTAATACAGTTCCACGGACTCCAGCAGCTCCCGCTTGTCCTTCTGGTACTGCTTGATCTTCAGCACGCTTCCGATCTCATCGAATAAGTAGTCTGTCTCCTCGGCCGTAACCTTGAATTCCAGGCTGCCGTCCTCCTCAAACTCCAGGGTCAGGATTCCGCCCACGTCCTCTGTGTACAGTACGCACAGAATATGCAGCTCCTGCTTCACACGCTCCGGCAGAGAGTCGAATTCCTGGTTGAAGTAATATTTCTGTTCATATGAATTGGCTCCGCAGAGCACTGTGCTTCGTTCCATCTCTATAACCGCCTTTATGATTTTAAAAGTCCGCTGCGCAAAAAGGCGGCGGACTCTTATCTGGATTCGATCAGCGGGTCAGCATCTTGCTGATCTCATACTGCTCTTCCGGAATATCTTTATGCATGTTCAGCGCTTCCTGAATATCATAATCCACAAACTCGCCGTTCTTGTAAGCCACCAGCCTGTTGCTCTTGCCCTGGGCCAGCAGCTCTGCCGCTCTGGCTCCCATAATGGAGGCATATACCCTGTCCTTACAGGTGGGTGTGCCGCCGCGCTGCATGTGTCCCAGTATGGTTGCCCTGGTCTCAATGCCGGTTGCCGCCTCAATGCGCTTAGCCATGGACCCTGAGTGTCCGATTCCCTCAGCGTTGACAATGATATTGTGTTTTTTGCCCCGCTTGCGGTTCTCAATGATGCGGTTGATCAGCGCCTGCTCATCGCCGTCATAGCGCTCCGGCAGGAGGATATCCTCGGCTCCGTTGGCAATTCCGCACCACATGGCCAGGTATCCGGCGTTGCGGCCCATTACCTCAACGATGCTGCAGCGCTCATGGGAGGTGGAGGTATCGCGGATCTTGTCAATGGCCTCCATGGCAGTGTTCACTGCCGTGTCAAAACCAATGGTATAGTCAGTACATGCAATGTCCAGATCAATGGTTCCGGGAATGCCGATGGTGTTGATGCCAAGGGCGGACAGCTTACCCGCGCCGCGGAAGGAGCCGTCTCCTCCGATCACCACCATGCCGTCGATGCCGTGCTTGCGGCAGATCTCCGCGCCCAGCTGCTGGCCTTCCGAAGTTGTAAATTCCTTACAGCGGGCAGTGTACAGAATGGTGCCTCCGCGGTTGATTGTGTCGGACACGCTGGTGCTCTCCATATCCACAATCTCCTCTTCCAGCAGGCCTGCGTACCCTCTCATAATGCCCTTAACCTTAAGACCTTTACCAATCGCAACTCGCACTACCGCACGGATTGCCGCGTTCATACCCGGCGCATCACCGCCGCTTGTAAGTACACCAATGGTCTTTACTGCCTTTGCCATAGCAATTTACCTCCTTCAATTATCACCAAGCACATGTCATTCCTCTGCCATCATGGCTTGCAACATGCCGTATATTTTCTCATTTCATATCCAACGCTATTTTAATGCATTTTGCCTGGCATTGCAAGCGGTTTTTCCAGGACTTTGATATTTTTTTCACCAAGTTTTTCGGCCAGCCGGGCCACCAATTCTTTGTTTGCATCCACATTCCAGCTGGCGGGCAGCATCTTTTTCGCCCGTTCTTTTCCAAGATAGATGACCACCCGGTCCTGGCCCTCGCTGGATTTTAACAGCTCCAGCAGCGTCTGCTCCCCCTCCTGGTACTGCTCCTTGTCGGCGAACTGCACCCACAGCTCCCTTGGGATTTTCGAAAATGGAACCACCTGCTCGCAGACCAGTTTGCCCACGGGGTCGTCCCCAATGGACACGCGGCCCCTGATAAACAGCTTGGCGTCCTCCACAAACAAGTCCCGGTTGGCTTCATAGTCCTTGGGAAATACAATCACTTCCACTGAACCGTACAGGTCCTCCAATGTGATAAATGCCATCAGCTGGTTGGTCCTGGTGGTCTTAACCGTCTTGCCTGCCACCATCCCGCCGATAATGGCCCTGGTTCCGTCCTCCACCCTGGCCCGGTCCGTCTCCTCGTCCACAATGAAGTCAGCGGCGGTTGCGGTAACATTCTTCTGCCATCCATCCTTGTAGTCTTCCAGAGGATGGCCGCTGATATACACGCCCAGTATTTCCTTTTCAAATGCCAGCAGCTCTTCTTTTGAGTATTCCCCCACATCCGGGAAGGTAATCTGGAAATTGTCCTTCTCCTCCTCGCCTGCGAAATCAAACAGACTCATCTGTCCCTCAATGGTGGACTTGCGCTCCCTGGACTTGCTCTCCAGCATGGTGGGCGTCACCGCGATCTTCTGTCTGCGGGTGCCTGGAAGGGTGTCTAAGGCTCCTGATTTAATAAAATTCTCCAGGGTCCGCTTGTTCACCTCCTTGTGGGTCATACGCCCCACAAAGTCCTCCATGGAACGGAAGGGTCCACCTGCATCCCGGTCCGCAATGATGGTGTCCACCACCGACTTGCCCACGCTCTTGATGGCGGACAGGCCATAGCGGATGGATTCGCCGGACACGGAGAAACCGCTCTCTCCCTCATTGATATCCGGCGGCAGAATCTCAATTCCCATGGTCTGCCGGCAGGTGAGGATGTACTCGGAGAACTTGGTCACATTGTCCATCACAGACGTCATCAGGGCCGCCATATACTCCAGCGGATAGTAATATTTCAGATAAGCGGTCTGGTAGGAGACCACAGCATAGGCCGCCGCATGGGACTTGTTG
Organism: uncultured Clostridium sp.; assembly: GCA_900551225.1. Classification (GTDB taxonomy): domain Bacteria; phylum Bacillota; class Clostridia; order Lachnospirales; family Lachnospiraceae; genus Enterocloster. The sequence continues at coordinate 3,616 of URUZ01000159.1, read as the reverse complement.
AACGCGTATTTGGCGAAATCCGTCATCTCATCATAGATGTGGTTGGCCGTCCTCTCGTCCAGCCCGTTGTTCACACAGCCCTTAACCCCTTCCTCCGGATTGCCGTACACAAAGTTCTGGCGCTCCTTCTCCATCACTGATGCCTTCTTCTTACTCATGGCGCGGCGCACCAGGTCGGAACGTCCCATGGTATAACCGGCCAGCTCCCGCACGATCTGCATTACCTGCTCCTGGTACACGATACAGCCGTAGGTCGGACCCAGAATCGGTTCCAGCTGGGGGCAGTCATAGGTGATGGATGCCCTGTCGTTCTTGCCCTTTAAATATTTGGGTATAAAGTCCATGGGGCCCGGACGGTACAGGGAAATGCCGGCGATAATGTCCTCCAGGCTGCCCGCCTTAAGCTCCTTCATGAAGCTCTTCATGCCGCCGCTCTCCAGCTGGAACACGCCCTCTGTCTTGCCCGTTCCGATGGAGTCCAGCACCTTCTTATCATTATAATCAATCTTGTCCATGTCCAGAACCACATGGAAGTCCTTCTCTACCATGCGCACCGCGTTCTGGATCACAGTCAGGGTCCGAAGCCCCAAAAAGTCCATCTTCAGCAGTCCCAGCTCCTCGATGGTGGTCATGGTAAACTGGGTAGTGATGGTTCCGTCCGCCGCCCTGGAGAGGGGTACGAACTCATCGATGGACCGGCTGCCGATCACCACGCCCGCCGCGTGCATGGAGGTATGCCTGGGAAGGCCCTCCAGACGTTTTGACATGTCAATCAGATAGTGGACCTGCTCATCCTCATTATATGCCTTTTTAAGGTCAGGGTTGGCCGCCAGGGCCTTCTCCAGCGTCATTCCCAGGTCTGTGGGAATCATCTTGGCGATGGAGTCGCACAGGGCATAGGGCAGATCCAGCACCCTGCCCACATCCCGGACCACACCCTTTGCAGCCAATGTACCGAAGGTGACGATCTGGACCACCTGGTCCTTGCCGTACTTCTGGACCACATAGTCAATAACCTCCTGGCGCCGCTCATAGCAGAAGTCCACGTCAATATCAGGCATGGACACGCGCTCCGGGTTCAGGAAACGCTCAAACAGCAGATTATAGCGCATGGGGTCAATGTCCGTAATTCCCAGGCTGTAGGAGACAATGGACCCGGCCGCCGACCCCCGCCCCGGACCCACGATGATGTCCTGGGATCTGGCGTAGTTGATAAAGTCCCAGACAATCAGGAAGTAGTCCACATATCCCATGGAGCGGATTACATCCAGCTCATAGTCCAGACGTTTCTTCAGGGTGCCGTCATCCTCGGGATAATGCCTGGTAAAGCCCTGCATGCACAGGTGGTTTAAATAAGTCCAGGAGTCGAATCCCTCGGGCACCTCGAATTTCGGCAGTTTGGTGACTCCGAATTCCAGCTCCACATTACAGCGCTGGGCAATCTTGTAAGTGTTGTCCAGAGCCTGCTCCGCATATGGGAACAATTGCCGCATCTGCTCCTCAGACTTACAGAAATACTGGCCGCCCTCATACCGCATACGGTTCTCGTCAGCCACCTTTTTGCCTGTCTGTATGCACAGCAGGATATCATGGGCCGCCTCATCCTCTGCGAAGGTATAGTGGACGTCATTGGTGGCCACCAGGTCGATCCCAATGTCCCTGCTCAGGCGCAGCAGTCCCTGGTTCACCTGCTTTTGCTCCTCTATCCCATGATCCTGCAGCTCCAGGAAGAAGTTCCCTTTGCCGAAGATATCCTGGTAGTGCAGTGCGGAGCGGCTGGCCTCCTGGTACATGCCCCTTGCCAGGTTCCGCTGCACCTCTCCCGCCAGGCAGGCGCTGAGGGCGATAATCCCCTCATGGTAGGTCTCCAGCAGTTCGTAGTCCACCCGCGGTTTATAATAGAAGCCGTCCACAAATCCCTTGGACACGATCTTCATCAGATTCTGATATCCCTGGTTGTTCTCAGCCAGCAATACCAGATGGTAATATCTGTCCTCTCCGCTCACAGTCTCCCTGTCAAACCGGGAACCGGGAGCCACATACACCTCACAGCCCAGGATCGGTTTGATGCCGATCTCCTTGGCCGCTTTATAAAAATCAATAACGCCATACATGACACCATGATCCGTGATCGCAATGCTGTCCATGCCCAATTCCTTGGCTCTGGCCACCAGCTCTTTGATCTTACTGGAACCATCCAGCAGGCTGTACTCCGTATGAACGTGCAGATGTGTGAATGCCATACAATCCATTCTCCTTTGTTGCTTGGGTGCGATACTGTCTGTTTAACAGTTTATCATAATTTCCCGCAAAAGAAAAGAGACTGTGTCCCACTCAGACACAGCCTCTGTCAATCTATTTACTGTTTTCCCAGGTACTCCTCAATCTCAGTTATTGCTTCTGCCTCGTCGGAGCCATCTGCTTCAACCACGATGTCTTTTCCCTTCGACAGAGCCAGGGTCATCATCCCCATGATGCTTTTAGCGTTCACACGCTTGGACTCGTACTCCAGATAAATCGTACTGTCATATTGACTGGCCACCTGAACCAGCATAGCCACCGGTTTTACGTTTGTGTCTTCCTGTCCCTCGATCGTGATCACTTTCTTTAACATAATTATCCTCCTCATTGCTGCGAATGGACTCCGGCTGTAACAACCGGCCATTCTGATGCCTGTACTGAATGTACCGTCCTACTGCTTCAGATCATCCCCTCAGATCCTCAGCAATAAGGCTCAGTTTCCTAAGACGGTGGTTCACACCGGATTTGCCCACAGGCGGTTCCAGTGCCTCTCCCAGTTCCTTCAGTGTCGCCTCCGGCAATTCCAGCCGGACCCGGGCCATCTCCTGCAGATTGTCAGGCAGCCCGTCCAGACCGATTGTCTCCTCAATATAGCGGATGTCTTCCATCTGCTTTACAGCAGCAGACACAGTCTTGTTGATGTTTGCCGTTTCACAGTTGACCTGGCGGTTTACGCTGTTACGCATCTCCTTCAGAATCCGGATATTCTCCAGCTCCATCAGGGCCACCGGCGCTTCCATCACATTCAGGATGTCCACTATCTGACTTCCCTCCTTGATGTACACCACATGGTACTTCTTACGAAGCACAATCTTGGCCTCAATGTCAAATGCCGCGATAATCTCCTTCAGCTGCTGCGCCTTAGCCGACGTGGCGCATACGATCTCAAAGTGATAAAACTTTTCCGGGTCGCTGATAGAACCTGCCGCCAGAAATGCGCCGCGGATAAACGCGCGCCTGCAGCACGGATTCTGCACCACCACATTCCGGACGATGGACAGGTTTTCCGCCACCTCGTAGTATTCATTCACCAGCTTTGTGGCCTGTAAAACCCGTATCGCATCTTCATGCTCCCGGATTGCTACAATATATGTCCTGCTTCTCTTCAAATATGCATTGCGCCGAATAGAAACATCAGTACCTATATTAAATGTTTTTTTCAATAATGTAAAGCACTTTCTTGCTACTGCCACATTTTCTGTATGAATTTCTATGGAAAAACGGTCGCGGCCCGATATTTTAATCCGCCCGCAGAGACTTAAGATTGCTGCTGTTTCAGCGATCTGGCAGTGCCGCCCAGGGCTCATCTGCCTGG
>URUZ01000158.1 GCA_900551225.1 uncultured Clostridium sp. | reverse complement strand
GACGCGGCGGCTACGGTGAACAGGACGAGCGCGGCGGTTACGGCGGGCAGGGTGGACGCGGCGGCTACGGCAGCCGCGCCTCCGGCAGAGACGACCGGATTAAGACCAAGGTCTATGGCAAGGATTCCCTGCAGGTGGGCAAGGAACAGGTGGATCTGCGTTTTGTGGAGCAGCTGGTTCATGGGGAACAGACAGCGGCTCTGGCCCAGATGGTGCGGTACTGCCTGGAAAAGCAGCTGCTCTCCCGCTGTACGGTCACACAGGCAGTGGATCTGCTGACAGCGGAGATCCAGAAGAACGGCCTTTCTGCTGTCTCGGATTCCTCCTATCCGGCCATGGGGCTGTGCATGCCCAGACGCCAGGAGATCTTCGCCTGCCTGAATCGGTATAGGGGATAAATAGGGTAAAACACAATAAAACGTGGCCAGATGCGTGGACTGCTTCCCGCATCTGGCCTTTTTTATGATTGCTTATGGCTGTCAAAGCTCTTTTTTGTTGTCAGCGCCTGGGGTGGTGACAATGACCCGTTCCGGGGTGATCAGCAGCGCTCCCTTGGCAGTGGCCGCTCCCTTAAACACTTCCTCCACCGCCTTCTTAAAGGTCTCTACCACCGCGCCCTCTGTAACATACTGCGCACTGCCCTTGATCTGGTAACCCTCCATGGTGGAACCGTTGTAAACGGACACGGCTATTCTTCCATTTTCCCGGACATTTTTTAATGTTGTGTCCAGAAATACGTCAACCACTGCCAGCTTCCCGTCCGCAGTCACATCCTTAAATGCCACGGGCACGGCGTTGGGTTCACTTGAGCTGGTGGCCAGGGTCCACATCTGATCTCTTAACAGGCTGATTACTTGTTCATTCATATTTTTTTCCTCCATTTCTGCTCATCTTGAGCTCTCCTTCATTTTAGGTCAGAAGCTATCAATGGGGAAGATATAAGCAAATTTATGAGCCGCTCATAAATTCCATAGTTACTTGTCTGTATGCAGTATGTTGTTTATAATAGCAGTATGCTGCAAACACCATAAGGAGGAAAAATATGTATCAGCCAAAGCTGGAAAAGGATATCCGCTGTCCCCTGGAATATGGACTGTCCGTATTCGGCGGAAAATGGAAATCCCGCATTCTCTGTGTCTTAGCAGAGAAACAGATCCTGCGCTACAGTATGCTGCGCAAGGAAATGACCAATATTACGGACGCTGTCCTGGCGTCAGCGCTGAAGGAACTGATCGCCGACGACATCGTGCAGCGCAGATCCTATGACGAAATCCCCCCGCGGGTGGAGTACACGCTGTCGGAAAAGGGTAAATCTGTGATTCCGATCCTTCAGAGCATCTGCCGCTGGTCAGGGGCGTACCACCGCGAGGACAGCGAAAATGCCCTGTCGCAGTGCCAGAAATGCGATTATAATGCAGGCCGGCCAAACACAATTTAGTTCTCACCTCCAGCCGCCTGGCTGTTGCCACGCCGCGGGCCGTTTCCACCGGACGGGCGGTTCTGCGGAGCGCTGCTGTTCCCGCCATCTATGCTCTCTCCGCTGCCGGAAGCGCCGCGCCCAGGTCTGCCCTGGGGCGGAACGCCATTCACTCCGCCGTCTGCATTCTCTCCACCATCTGCGCCATTCTCTCCGCCTCCTGTCCTGCCCAGAGGCGAAGCACCGTCCCCACCCTGAGGCGGCGCACCATTCTCTCCCGCCTGTTCTCCGGGCTGCACTCCGTTCTCCTCCGCCTGTTCTCCTGGCTGCGTACCCATATCCGGCCTGCCGCCGCGTCCGCCTTGACCCGGGCGGCCTCCGCCCATACGGCCCGCAGGCGCTTCACCAACAGTGGTGATAACACCTGATACTGTGATCTCCTGGTTCGCGCTGCCATTTTCCAGCTGATAGGTTTTGCCCTCCTCCAGTCCGGGCAGGCTGATGAGTACGCACTGGTAGGCTTTTTCGGGCCGGTACTCCAGCAGGTTCTGGCCACTGCTGTCTTTGAGCGTCAGTGAGGTTCCTGCTGTCTGCACCTGGTCATAGTAGACCATCAGCATATTCTGGGTTGATTCCTGGGAGAAGGTCTGCACCATGCCCGCGCTTCCCGCAGCTGCTATAGTGCCTCCGCTGATCAGTGCCTCCCCATTGTAATCCAGGGCGCCGTCCCCCGATTGTTCCGGGCCGCTGATATAGATTTCACCGCCCTCCACATAGAGGTTTCCATTGGAGTCTATGCCGTCCGCCGAGGCATCTATCCGGACAGTACCGCCCGTAATCCGCACATACAGCTCCGGATTGTTCTGCATTTTGGCCCGCTCTCCGCTGCTCTCACTGCCGGAATCCCCGCCGGCCGCGTTGATACCATCGTCACTGGATACAATTCGGATATCGCCTCCGTTGATATCCACCTTCATGCCCTCCAGCCCTTCATAGCTCTTCTGTATGTCAATGGTTCCGCTGTTGACGGTCAGCCAGGTTTCCGCGTGAATGCCATCATCCCCGGCATTGATCTGGATATCGCCTCCGTCAATGACCACATATCCCTTCTCCGCATCCTTGTCATTGTTGGACTTAATCCCGTCCTCGCCGCTTTCGATCATGATCTGGCCGTCCCTGATCAGCACAAAGTCCTTGCCCTTCAACCCATCTTTTACCGCGCTGATGTCAATGGTTCCGGACACCACCTTGATTCCGTCCTTGGACCGGATTCCATTGCTGTAATTACCTGTAACACGCAGCGTTCCCTGTCCGCTGATAATCAGATTATCCTTGGAAAATACCGCTGCGTCCGGTTCATCCTCCTCCGGGGACTCAAAAACATAGGCAGCGCCGTCACTGACCGTGTTCTCCGTCCCATCCGCCAGAATCAGCATAATACTTCCGCTCTGGACACCGTAAATGGGCGAAGTCTGTTCATTGGTGATCTGGAAACCGTTGAGTACCAGACGTACCTCATCTTCACTGCCTGCCTCCACCAGCACCTGGCCTTCAAACCGGCCGCTGAGCACATAGGTTCCGGCTGCAGAGATGGTAATCACCCCTTCCTTGACAGAGGCCCCCTGGCCTTCAATCTGAGCCTGGCTTCCAGTGCATGTAATCCTGGTGGAATCACTCTGGTCCCAGGCTGCATTGAGATCGGAGGCACTGTACTCCGCTGCCTTTCCGCCGGGATTTCCCTGGGACTGCTGTGATGTCTCCTCCTGTTTCCCTGACGTGCTGCCGTCAGAGGCCGAGGTCTGGCTGGCAGTCTCCATGTCTGTCACTGCAGCCGTGCCGGACGCCTGTCCGCTGCCTGCACTGCAGCCGGCCACAGACAAGGCCAGTATCCCTGCAGCTGCAGCTGCCGCCATTTTCCCGCAGAACGGCTTCCTCCTCCGGTCAGGTTCCCATTTTCCAATTTCTGGGGTATGTTTCATCATTTTCTATCCTCCTCAATCTACAGATTGTCTGTTCCCGTATCCCTCCGCCCGCACACAATGGGCAGATTGCCGTTGCGGCAGCGGATCTCATCCAGCATCTCTTTCTCCTGCTTCCCGTTCTTCATATCCACGGTATAATTAAGTTCGTAAAGGCTTCCCATGTTCACGGTTTTTACGCGGACCAGCTCCGACTTCCTGGTGTATTTTCCAAAAATGTCATCAAAGATCCCGCTGTAATCCAGATTCTCCGGGATGGTGATCCGCAGATCCTTCCTCAGAAGCTGTCCGCTCATGTCAGGCAGGGTCATGAGAATCACTGTCACAATGCCCACCACCACGGTGACAAATGCCGCAATGCCTATATAGCCCATTCCGTCCGCCAGTCCCACTGCCATAGCCAGGAACACACTGCTGATCTCCCTTGCATTTCCCGGCATGGAGCGGAAACGCACCAGGCCAAAAGCCCCCATCACAGCCACGCCTGTTCCCAGGTTGCCGTTGACCATCATGATAATCACCTGCACAATGGAGGGCAGCAGCACCAGGGTCAGAAGAAAGCTTCTGCTGCTGTGGTTCCGGTACATGTGGACCATGGCCAGCAGGCCTCCCAACAGCAGGGAAGCGCCTGTGCAGACCGCCATATGGTACATGGTGATTTGGGAAGCCGATTCGCTGATCATACTTTCAAGCACAGTATTCACCTCCTTGCCTCCAATTGCCGGCCGACAATTCTGGGTATATGTACTGCTGGAAGTAGGTACCGTATTTGGAGAATGACACAGGATAAGCAGCCAGCCCGGCCAGAAGCCGGCTCATCCATACAGGCATAGCCCCCGGTATTTTCAGTTCCATCAAGGTCTGTCCCGGCTCTAACAGCGCGGTTCCCCAGGGCGTTCCATCCAGCCTGAGCGCCCGATGCCTGGCCAGGATATTCTGGTCAAATGTCATGCGCAGCCCTTCCTCACCACAGGTATAGGCCTCCCTCTCGTAGGAAATGTAGACCAGGGGCCGCAGCCCGTACCGCCGCTTGGTGTAGTCCGCCTCCCGGAAGATCTGCCCGGTCCGCTCCGGTTCACGGCCTTCTTCCACGTAGGCTTTGGCCTCTTTAAGGGACATTTCCGTCCTCCGCTTGTAGACCACGGAGCGGTACTTTTTCTTCAGCTCCAAGTACACCGGGTCATCCCCGCTGTGGCCGGTTCCGTAGCCTCTCAGGCGCAGCTTCTCTTTATATACCGGCTTTTGAAGGGAGGCGCGGATCAGCTGGTAATCCGGGGTGTCGAAATACAGGTTGCAGATAGTGTGCCTGCCGTACCCGTCCAGCCTCATCCTGCTCCCCGCCGCTGCCAGCAGCCGTTCCCTCTGACCGGGGTTCAGCATATATTTCTTCTCGTACCGTTCAAATATCTCCTGTGCCATATTCCACCTTCCTTTTCATTTTATACTTTAATAAAATACCAGGCATTTGTGTTAGGAACTTGTTAATTTTGTGAGGAGAATGTGAACCTCCCTGACAGCATCCTTTTAGAAACAAATAGGAATTAACTGCATCTCGTGGTATACTGAAAGCATCAACTATGAAATGATGAAAGGATATCCGTATGTTTTTTCTGAAAATATTGCTGAGCCTGGCAGTTTATCTGCTGATGCCCTTCATCCTGTCCCCGCTGCTGCCTGCTTCCATGTCCCAGCTGGTATTCGGCGGCCTGTGCGCCCTGGCGGTCCAGCCACTGCTGATACTTCTATATGTAAGGGAACAGCGGCTGCGGGGTGCTGTCCTCTGCCTGCCGGAGCATGGGGGGCGACTGGTTCCCCCGGTCTTAATACTGGGCGCGGCCGCCTGCCTTGCGGTCAACAATCTGCTGGCACTGAGTGGAATTCCCCGGATATTTACCGGATATGAGGAGGTGGCCCAGGCCCTGTACTCCCCGCCTCTGCTTCAGCAGTTCTTGTTCGTAGGCCTGGTCATTCCGCTGACTGAGGAGCTGATCTTCCGCGGCCAGGCCTTTGCCCTGCTGCGCGACCGTATGCCATGGCTGCCTGCTGCCCTGCTGTCAGCCCTTTTATTTGGCATTTTCCATGGAAATATTACCCAGGGAATCTACGGGTTTCTGCTGGGGATTATCCTGGCCTGGCTCTATGAGGTCTCCGGCGGGCTGCTGCTGCCTTATCTGTTCCATGCTGCCGCAAACATCATGTCCACTGTGGTGACGGCTGCTGATTGGGGCGGGGCCGGCTGGTACACACTGCCGGTATTTATGGCTGAAACGGGAATTACGCTGGGGATTTCCTGGATTTGTTTTATCAGAATCAGAAAGATTTGTAAATTAATAGAAAAATAGATATACATGGAGGACTATCATGGAAGAAGGACGCATTCTTAAATTCACCCTTACCAAATCAGAGGTAAGCGAGCTGGCCCTGCGGCTGTCCATGGACTGTATTTTAATGACAAAGGCCATATGGCTGGGACTGGCGCTGCTGGCATTCCTTCCATCTATGCTGATTCCCTCCAGGGATCTCACCATGGGTACGGTGATCCGCATACTGCTGGGCAATATCAGCATCTGCGGGGCAATCATTTTGACCTACGCGGCCATGCGGTATATCAGCTTCTGCCGGTTCTGCAGGAAGAACGGATTTCTGAAGGAACGGGTGTACCGGCTGGATCACGGCTCTCTGACCTACCTGGAGGACAACAGCAGTATGCACTGTTCCCATTTCACCTCAGTCACCGAGACGGGACGCCTTCTGCTGCTGAAACGGCCCATCTCCAAGGGCAGCTTTCAATTTTACGTGTTTCCCAAACGGATCTTTGACGGCAGGGAGGACATACAGGAGTTCCTGGCCTATTTCCGGAATCCACAGCCGGCCTGCCGGGAGCCTGCCGATGGTCCGCAACAGCAGGCCGAAGCGGGAACTGCCTATGATGACAGCTGGATGAACTTGTTATTCTCCCTAAACGATGACGAGTTTGCCCATGTTTACACCCAGGTGGTGCGGATCGTCAGGAATCAGAACCCATCTGTGATCAATGCCCGGACACTGCTGTTTCTGGTGATTCCACTGGCATTTTTAGGCTCAACGGTCTTTGAAATGATGATGAGCGGCGATATTATCACAGGCATTTTGTTTATGGGCGCGGGTATCATGGGACTGATTTACCTGATGCTCAAGACCACTGAGATCCGCGAGGAGACCTACCGCAAGCTGATCCGCGGCAAACGCCTGCCTGTCAATGAATCCGGCAAGTGGGACATGGTATTTACCTGTCAGAACATTTACCTGAAGCACGACCAGGATTCCTTTGAACGCAAGTGGGATGTCTACACCCATCTGTATGAGACCATTGACAATTACTTCCTGGTGCGCATCAACGGCAAACGCGTGGAACAGTATGTATTTGTGCCAAAATGGGCCTTGATGGATCAGGAACAGAAAGATCATTTTCTGGGCATATGCGGCGCCAATGGGCTGCACAAACAGTATGTATACATCCCGGAGGCGGAGGACCCGGAAGGCACTTCTGCCCGGCTGCGGCGGCGGAATATTCTGATGGTGTCCTTCACCCTGCTGCTCTTCGGCCTGTCCATTGCAGCGGTGATATTAAAGCCAATCCTAATGGTTATTTTCAGATATGCACTTAAAATGTAATTGGGGGTAGAATTAGATGGAAGAACAAGTTACATACAGCAGTCCGGCGGATATGAGGGACGCGGCATACCACGTCTCCTACTGTCTGACAATGGATGAAGCGGATTATGTATATCGGCAGATCATGTGGGTGCATAAGGAGATCAGCCCCACGGTCCACAATGTTTTTCATTTGCTGATTGCCGCTTTGCCCCTGCTGGCCATGGTAAGACTCATTTCGTTTTTGATGGAGGAGGGCAGCATTCTGGCCTGCATTTTCTTTGGACTTGCAGGGATAACCGGAATGTGGCTGCTGCTGCTGAAGCTGAGGGAGGTCAATGTACTGAAGTATCTGAAGTGGATGCAGACGGTCAGAGCCCCCTCTGATCTGTACGGCACACGGGAAATGTGGTTCTCGGATGATTTCATCCGTCTGGAGGCGAAGCTGGGCCGCCTGGATCTGCCCTGGAGCAACTACTCTTATATATTTGAAACCGAGGACACCTATTTCCTGATCCAGCTCACAGGAGACCGCAAGGAATCCTATCTTTTTCTGCCCAAAATGTCCCTTGGCGGACCGGAGCGGCAGGAAGCCTTCGTAAGCTTCTGCATGGAACACGGTCTCAAAGCCCAGATGATCCGCACCTTTGATTCGGAGAGTTCGGTCAAAGGGGCGGGGCGCCCCAAAATGACCGTACTGTTTTTTGTGACTGTGATTCTGCTGGTGATCTCCGTCTCCATGCTTTATTTTGAACTGATTTATAACTATCTTTTTTCTGTATAATGTGCCAATTATAAGATCCCCGTCCATCGTCCGGGGATCTTATATGTTCTAATATTCTTAATATTTTTTAACAAGTTGTGAAATCAACGCTCTGCAGGTATTCATCTGGATACAGGCATAGAAATTTGCAGTAACTTCTTTTCCTTGACCTACCGTTGTAGCGTTATTTGCATCTTCTTCTGTCTCCCAGAGAACAAAGTCAGTCCACACTTTATCCTGTAAGTAATGTTCCCAGGAGATAAATCCTTTCGCTTTAGAAATCACTTCATCGTGTAACTTTTTTGTTTGTTCGATAAATTGTTCCTGGCTCACATTTTTCTTCAGTTTATATGAAAAAATCCATGCTGTTGTCGCCATATACCACGTTCTCCCTTTCTTATTTCCTATTTATCAGTACCTGTTGAGATCACTCATCTTCTTCAAATTCTTCCTCATTCACAAGCCCTCGGATAAATGCCTCAAAGCTGTCGGCCAATGGGGTGATTTCGTAATCGGATTCCTGATCCACATGAATCACTTTGGGACTCCCCTGGGGGCCGCATTCCCGGTAATCCAGCATGATCATGTCGTGCCCGGCGGACGGGCAGTCACAGATGCATACGCCGATATTGGGATATCCCCACTCCTCAATCATGAACCGGCTTCCCAGCCGGCCGCACAGGGAGTAGATCTTGTCCCTGCCGATGCCCATGATACCGGTGATGGCCACATGATCCTCCGCCCAGCTGGTGGGGAGTTCTGAAGGAAAGCAAGTGTTCACCGGTATTCCCCCGTTATGCCGCTTCATCAGCCAAATGTAGGATTCCGGCAGTTTAAAACCCAGCTCCTCCTCAACAGAAGCAATCAGTTCATCAGTGGGCGGGGCGCATATGTACTCCTTCTCTGCATAGTCACAGTCATCCCAGAAATTGGTAAAATCAAAATCATCAAATGGCATGGTCCTTCCTCCCTCTTTTCTTCATGTAAAAAGTATCCCCGGACAAAGCCGGGGATATCTCATTGTACGCGGTGAAGCGCTCGCAATGCGTGCGGTTCATCGTTTCAATTGTTACGGATTGCCGGACAGCAGCTTTGCCAGCTCGCTGTCTCCGTCCAGTATGATGGTCTTGTTGCTGCCCTTTAGGGATGCTTTCAGCGCATCCAGGGAACGCACGTAATTGTAGAAGTCTGCCTTGGACTCGTCGTTATAGGCATCGCTTAAAATCTGCATGTACTTGGCCTCGCCCTCGGCCTTGATCTTCTCTGCCTCTGCCTCCGCCTTGGCGACGGTCTCCTTTACGGTCCTGTCCGTCTCATTTTTGATCAGGGAGGACTGGTAATCGCCGTCCGCAGTGTACTGGGCCGCAATGTTGTTACGCTCGGAGATCATACGCTGGTACACGGATTCTTTGTTGGAATCCGGCAGATCCAGCTTCTTGGTCTCCACCGCGTAGATGTGGATGCCGTAGGAATCCATGGCATTGCCGATATTTTCCGTGATGCCCCTGGCCAGATCCCCGTCCCTGCCGGAGATGATGTCAGCCTGGTTGGTGGATGAGAGCACATTTTTAATGGAGTTGTATACTACATTTCCCAGACGGATCTCCGCCTTCTCCTTGCTGGCGTTCAGGGAAGCCAGGTATTTCACAGGATCATTGATATCCCAGATGACGAAGGAGTCAACGGTCATTACTTTTTTGTCTTTGGTGGTTACATCGCTGGGATACAGGTCAGAGATCATCTTATGCCTGGGAACCCGCTGCACGGTCTGCAGGAACGGTATCCTGAGAGACGGGCCTGCCTGTTCCTCCACGCGGACTACCTTACCAAACTGTTTAATCAATACATATTCATTGGCCCTGGTAATCACCAGAGCATTGGATGCCAGCACCAAAAGGGCGATCAGCACCAGAAAACCCATACCTTTGAAGATTCCTTTTTTCACTGTGCACTTCCCTCCTCTCCGGAATTATTGACGAATGAATCCAGGGGAAGCACGGTCTGTGTACCGTCCGAACCGTTAATAATCACCTTCAGGGACGGCAGCACTTCCTCCATGGTCTCATAGAACATCCGCTTCTTGGTAATCAGCGGATACTTCACATATTCATTGTACATGTCGTTAAAACGGGATACCTGGCCTTCTGCCTCGCTGATTCTCTGCTGCTTGTAGGCCTCTGCGTCCTTTTTGGCCTTGTCGGCCTTGGAATTGGCGGAGGGCAGCTGCTCGGACTGGTATTTCTTGGCCTCGTTCAGCTTCGTGTCCATCCCCTGTTTGGCATCCTCAACGGCCTTGAAGGCGTTGTTGACCTCCTCTGTGGGCGGCTTTGAGTCCTGAATGGTCACGTTGTTGATCCCGTAGCCGATATCCTCCTGCTCAAGGCGCTCCGACAGAAGTGTTTTAACCTTGGCCTGAATCTCCGACTTGCCCGTTGTGATTACCTCGTCCACGCCGTAGGAGCCCACGGTGTCTCGGATATAGGACTGGGCCAGATTCTTGAGAATGGGGATGGCGGATTCACTGTTGATGTACGCCTTCACCGGGTCCACAATCTGATACTCAATGTAGAAATCAACATTTACGAAGTTGAAATCATTGGTAATCATCTCAGCTTCTGCCGTGACAGGCCTAGGATTGTTCTCACTGTTGGCATGGTTCTCCAGATCATAGTCCGGGTCATATCCAATGGACATGCCGCGGATCTCCTTGGACATCTTGTAAACATTCTGGATATAGGGCATTTTCAGCTTGAAACCTGAGGTGGTAACGCTGGAGGGCTGCCCCAGGGTGGTGATCACCGCCATCTCATTCTCCGACAGGGTATAAAAGGACTGAAGGGCCGTAAATGCTGCAAACAGCAGCAGTACCACAATCCTGAAGGTCCATATGGCGCTTTTAGCTCCTTTTGACGGTTTCTTCTTTTTCTTAGGCGTGCCGTCCCCCACCACATTGTCCTCATCCTTCATACGGTTCATGCGCATCCGGTTGAAGCTGTCTGTAAAATTCTTGCCTCCGAAATTATTCATTCTCCCTTCCTTTCTATGGGTACATGTGCTCAGTCGAAAATTGTCAAATTTTCGACATTATCAGAATTATAACATACAACTGCCCTGTTTATCAAATAAAGGTTTTACCAATTCTCCGAATGTTTGTTCTTGTACCGCTTTACAATTTATTATATAATAGCTGAGAATAGAATACTGAAAGGCGAGACTGCTTTATGAAGAGACTGAAATTCAAGATACTTTCCTGGCTTATGGCGCTGGCTGTGGTTTTATCCGGCTGCTCTGCCGCCCTGCCCTCCGTGAGCGTGGAATCCCCGGCTGCCTCCGGGGAAATG
>URUZ01000157.1 GCA_900551225.1 uncultured Clostridium sp. | reverse complement strand
ACCCTGGACATCCCCCTGTCCTCTGTAGCGCTCCATATCAAGACACTGGAGGAAGCCCAGCTTGTGGTTACTGAGACACAGCCCGGCGTGCACGGCTCCATGCGGGTCTGCACCTGCAGTCTCCAGACATTTCACCTGGAGACATTTGATTCCGCCATTGACTCTGTAAATAAGACCATATCAATGGATATGCCCATCGGTAATTATTATACCTGTGAAATCCAGCCCACCTGCGGCCTTGCAGACGAGAACGGCCCCATTGACACCTATGACTCCCTCCGCTCCTTCTATTCTCCGGTGAGGAACAGGGCGCAGCTGATCTGGTTCCAGAAAGGGTACATTGAGTACCGTTTCCCCAACATGAATAATCGTCTGCTGACCCTGGGAGACCTCTCCTTCTGCCTGGAGATCTGCTCCGAGGCCCCGGGGTATCTGGAGAACTGGCCCTCAGACATCACAGCCAGCATCAACGGGGTGGAGGTGGGAACCTACTGCTCCCCCGGAGATTACGGCGCGCGGCGCGGAAAGCTGACGCCGCCTGCCTGGCCCAACGGGAACACCCAGTACGGCATGCTGAAGACATTTTCCGTGAAAAACAACGGCTGCTACCTGGACGGGAAGCTGATCAACTCCGATATCGGCCTGAAGGATATTGATATTGACGGCAGGCCTTATATCTCCTTTAAGCTGGCAATCAAGGATGACGCTAAAAATGTGGGAGGCATCAACATTTTCGGAGAAAAATACGGGGATTATCCACAGGGAATCATTATGAATCTGACTTACCTGTAGATAACTGCATCAAAAAAGGCTGACGCAATGCTGTATCAGTAATCAGCTATTGTGCGTCAGCCTCCGCTATCCGCTACAGATCACTCTGCACCACCCCGTCCACCAACCACTGGCCGTCCTCATTGACCTGATATCCATCGGGTGTGACTGTATCTGTATACAGTATGTCATTCTCGTCAAAGCGATAGCACTTGTGATCGATCCAGGCCCACTCGCCATTATAGCAGGTGCCGTTGTCCCGGAAATACCGCCATTTCTGTTCCCCATCCTGAACCCAGCCGCGCTGCTGGGATCTGCCTACGGACTTGGTATACGCCCTGCCGTTCTCCGCCAGGGGAACCCGGCCCATGGGTGTATCCGGATTGGCCTTCTTGCCGAAGTCATAGGCGTAGCTTGACTTGTATGCCCCTGCTGTCTCATCCGTTTTCCGCGTCTGCACAACCCCGTCCACGGTCCATGCGCCTTCTTTGTCCACATGATAGCCGTCCGGCGTCACTGTGTCGGTCAGGATGCTGTATAGTTGAAAGTAATAACACTCCGCCGTTCCGTCCCGGTTCCCGTCAATCCAGTACCAGCCGTCCCGCAGGTTCTCTCCTCCCACAGTATAACCCCACTCCCGAAGCTCGTTCACCCACCAGTAGTTCTCTGCCAAGGCGGTGATGCTCCCTAGGACAGAGATCCCGGCGGTGAGCAGTAATAAAGCGATTTGTTTTCTCATACGGTTCCTCCTCTTGCAGATGGATGCTCATCAAATAATTCTGATGCCTATTATAAATCTCTCTGGGTTAAACTTCATCTTACATTTTATGATCGATTCTTAATTTTTCTGTCTTAACGGGCCATTCAATCGAAATACGAAAAACGGCGGAAAAGTTGGACTCGCCGCATTTTCCGCCGTAGCATAGACATTGTTATTTACACAATATTCCGTTAATCCTATACGTTAATCTTATACCACGCCCTGAGCGATCATAGCCTCCACAACCTTCTCAAATCCGGCAATGTTGGCGCCTGCCACATAGTTGCCCGGCACTCCGTAACGCTCTGCCGCATCCGCTGCCTTGGCAAAGATGTCCACCATGATGCCGTGAAGCTTCTCATCAACTTCCTCGAAGGACCAGGACATTCTCAGCGCGTTCTGGCTCTGCTCCAGGCCGGAGGTGGCCACGCCGCCTGCGTTGGCAGCCTTGCCCGGCATGAACAGGATCTTCTTCTCCACAAACAGCTCAGTGGCTTCCAGGGTGGAAGGCATATTGGCGCCCTCTGCAACGGCGAAGCAGCCGTTTGCCAGAAGTGCCTTGGCATCGTCCAGGTTCAGCTCATTCTGAGTAGCGCAGGGAAGGGCAATATCACAAGGAACAGTCCAGATTCCCTTGCCCTCTGTGTATACGGCTGTGGGAACTGCGTCCACATACTCTTTGATACGTGCTCTGCGGACTTCCTTGATATCCTTCACAACATCCAGCTGGATGCCGTCCTTGTCGTATATGTATCCGTTGGAATCGCTCATGGCCACAACCTTGGCGCCCAGCTGCTGGGCCTTCTCAGTTGCGTAGATGGCCACATTGCCGGAACCGGATACCACTACGGTCTTGCCTGCCAGCTCCTTGCCGTTGTGCTTCAACATCTCATCCAGGATGTAGATCAGGCCGTAGCCGGTGGCCTGGGTTCTTGCCAGGGAGCCGCCGAAGGTCAGGCCCTTGCCGGTGAGAACGCCCTCGTACAGGCCGGTCAGCCGCTTGTACTGTCCGAACATGTAGGCAACCTCTCTGCCGCCCACGCCGATATCGCCTGCCGGAACGTCGGTGTCCTTGCCGATATGGCGGTACAGCTCAGTCATCAGGCTCTGGCAGAACGCCATTACCTCACGGTCGGATTTGCCCTTGGGGTCAAAGTTGGAACCGCCCTTGCCGCCGCCCATGGGAAGGCCGGTCAGGGAGTTCTTCAGTGTCTGCTCAAATCCCAGGAACTTTAAGATGCTCTGGTTAACGGACGGGTGGAAACGCAGTCCGCCCTTGTAGGCCCCGATGGCGCTGTTGAACTGGACTCTGTACGCTTTGTTCACCTGAACATTCCCATTGTCATCCACCCAGGGTACTCTGAAGGAGATAATGCGCTCCGGCTCTGTAAAACGCTCCAGAACGCCGGCTTTGCGGTACTTGTCTTCATTGGCATCGATCACCAGCTTCAGTGAATCAAGAACTTCCTTGACAGCCTGGTGGAACTCCGGCTCGCCTGGATTCTGCGATACTACTCTCTCATAAATCTCATCAACGTATGACATCCTTTTTGGCCTCCTTAAAATATATGCAGTATATTTGAGGTGCCCGTTCCCCCATCAAGCACACACATTAGGAAAATTATAACAAGTTAATCTGGTGAAGTCAAGAAAGAGCTTGTGTATTTTTATTACTCAAATCGTAAATTTATTAGATTGTGAAAGCTATGTCATTTTATGAGACCCATGCACCGCTTTGTCACCTCCGTTGTTTCAATGCAGGGAATGTTACTGAGAAAGTCCTCTGTACTGACATGTTCATAGTATTTCCTGGCAACCATTTTAACCAGCTCAAGGGAGACTACCTCCCGCTCTGTGGGCGTATACTGGCCATAAGGCGTGGTGAGCTGAATCCGCTGGGCCAGGTGCTCCTTGTCCTGATCTATGATGGAGTAGGTGCGGAAATCGCCGTCAGGAAGATTGAAGCGTACTTCTGCAACAAACTGATTGTCAACCCCATAAAACTGAAAGAAGCCATCCTGGGATTCCATTATCAGGAAGTCCTCTCTGCCTTTTTCGACCATCATAATGTAAGGCACAATGTCCCGGTATAATACATTTTCTATGATTTGACCGGACGGCAGCTGCACATCCACGGCCCGATGAACATTTTTTGTGGGGAAATTACCATCTGCAAAGGAAAATGCCACGTCACAAAAGCTTTTTACATTGTCCTCAGGCCCGTTTAAAATGCGCTTGTGGGCCTTTGTGATGGGGGACATCTGAATCTTGTCATGATTCCTCAGAACCGGCATACTTTCGTCCACATGCCATGCAAACCCCTTCTCCCTCAACCTGATACGCAGCATAGTTTCCCCCAGATAAATGCCGTATTGAACAGCGATATTCCACAGCGTATCAGCCCCTTCCCCGCCGTCATAGTCCGCAAGGTTATTATAATACTCCCCTAAAATCACCTCGACTTCCCCAATACTCTGTTCCGAATAGTCCAGCGTAATATTGCTCTTCTTAGCATGGGCCACAGCCTTGTCCGCAATTTCCTCATAGTTGATATCCATATCATCCTCCTTTATACAGTCACGTCTGCTGGTGCAGCATAGCCATAATTTTGCAGTCTCTGCAGATCTCAATATAGGCATTTCCCTCCATACCATCCAGGACCGTATCCCACTGGATCTGGGCAAGGTAGGCCATTGGTTTACCGCAGTCCGGGCACATTTTAATCTCACAGTCCTGTATCCAAAATGCAAAACCGCCGATGGATGAACCGCCCTCCCAGTCGGATGCATACCTTAAGGGAACCGGGGTATCACCTAAAACGTATGTATTGCTCTCCAGCTCCTCTATCCCTTCGTCCTTCAGATAGTCTTCGCAGCTGTCTGCTTCATAGGGTATCATGCTGCTCTCACCGTCTATTACATAGCGGCAGAAGCCTGCCTCATTGTATGGAAAGCAGTTGGGGCAGCATTTCGCCTTGATTACGCCGCCGATCCCCAGGAACGCCAGACGCGGGTCACGCCCGTCTATTTCCATGAGGTTTACGATCCGGCAGCCGCAGTGGGGGCACTTCTCGCCTGTCCTCGCCCCAATCTTAACAGGGCTTTTCTTTTTATCTTCTGGCGTACCTTTAACCATGGGATAGCATACCTCAAAATTGGTTCTCATCCATGTTCCGTCTTTGTCAAAGGTCCAGCCCCCATATGTGGCATAGAATGAGGGATCTACATAGAGTTTTTCTCTCCAATTGAGGGGATGCCGTTCCAACTCCAGGAGCGCGTGAAACGCCGTCTCACCGCCCGCTGCGGCAAGGCAGAGCAGCAGCCCGCCGGCTGTTCTGGGATCTGTATCCTCCTCCATCAGTGTGCTGATCATCTCCCTTATAACCTGTTCCGATGCGTCTTTATATACAGTGGGATAACCCAACACCCTTTTGCCCCATGCGGCCTCAGCAACTTTTTCTGTGTTTATGTCTCTGAAATTGATTAACTTTTTACACAGTTCATAGACCTCATCCATCTCATCCAGTTTTTCCACATTGGCACATATGTACTCTGTTTTTTCATCTGCCTCCCAGGGCGTCAGCCCAAGTATCTCATTCCGCTCATTTTCCGCGCGGCAGGAAACGCAGATTCCGTCAAAGTAGATTTCGCTTCCGCACTGTTTGCATTTTTGGGGTTCACGGGCCATTTATACTCCTCCTTATAAGTCGATCTCTGTTTTAAATGCCACCACTGCCTGTCCAACAATCTGCACAAGAACCGGTTGCCCATTTTCAGTTTTCACGTGCA
This sequence comes from uncultured Clostridium sp., assembly GCA_900551225.1. Lineage (GTDB taxonomy): Bacteria > Bacillota > Clostridia > Lachnospirales > Lachnospiraceae > Enterocloster. The sequence continues at coordinate 5,822 of URUZ01000157.1, read as the reverse complement.
CCTGCATACCGCCTGCACGGCCGATTGCCTCTCCCTGTCTGCTGTCAGGCCATCCGCATTGGGCACAACGCCTGCCGGATTCCCGCGGAACTTATTGCGTGTAAATGAATCTACCTGGTAAATCTTATATGTCCTCACAATACTGTCTCCCATCTATTTTATATTGCCGTACGGTTTGTCAGATCATTTTAACCGGATGCCGGATCACCGTTTTCCACTTTGCGGGCTCTGACTTTCTCGGATCAGAAAGGTATATTTCATGGTGCAGCCGCCCTTTCGTAAAATCATTCTGATATCCCTTCTCCAGCAGATATGCATCCATTGCCGCCACTGTCTCTGGTTCGTCATCATAGGCTCCAAGGTGCATGATCTGCACGCATAGGCCCTCATCAATGGTCAGGAACTCAGCAGATGAGCAGTCAAGTTTCTTCTTCCGTTCCGCCTCCTGCACCGCCCAGTCAAAATCCGCCCGGGTCACAAAATCTGGCAGCCTGATAACCGATATCCAGTTAAAACTGCTCTTATCTGAATAGTCTGCACCCTCAACATGATCCTGCCACCAAAAGCCTTCCAGCGGAGGCACCACATACTCAAAAAATCCCTGGATCTTATACGTTCCTTTATAGCTCATCTTTAATGTGTAGGCAACTGCATATAAGATACCTACCGCCTGCTGGTAGGCTCCCCCCTCCTCGTTGGGATCGCCTTTTCCGCGGACAGCAATGTAATTTGCCGGCGGGACCGTGACAACTTCCGGTTTGTTTTTGGGCATATAATATTCTTTGTATTCCTTTTTAAAATCAAAAGCCATTGCAATTACCTCCTTTTCCCCTATTATGCCACGACAAACACGACATCTATATGTCATAATTAAATTTTCTATATTTACACAGGGCAGTAATCGCAGCAATAGTGGCAACATCGTTTGTTAACCATATATAATTATCCGGTTGACATTTCATTCTGTGCATGATATTTTATAACTGTTCACACAAAAATCCATCCCATCTCAGAAGATGGCTCCCTGATTCAAGAAAGGATAAACTGACATGAATACACCAGCAGATACCACCTCCGGCTCCGCTCACAAGCGCTCCTCTGCACGCATTTCCACAAAAGATATCGTTCTGATCGGAATGTTCTGCGCTGTGCTAACCGCCATCTCCCAGATCTCCCTCCCCATGCCCACCGGCGTACCCATCACGATCCAGCTGTTCGGCGTGGCCCTGGTAGGCGCGGTGCTGGGCTGGAAGCGCGCTGTTTATACCACAGTGGTCTACATACTCCTTGGAGCGGTTGGACTCCCTGTTTTTTCCAATTTCCGCGGGGGACTGTCGGTACTCACCAATGTAACCGGGGGATATATACTTGCGTGGCCCCTTATGGCAGCCCTGTGCGGCGTCAATATCCCCTCTTATAGATTCAAACCCGGCGTGGCGTTTATGATCTCCATTGCCCTGGCAGTCATCAGCGTTCTGATCGATGACGCTGCAGGCGGACTGCAGTGGGCCATGCTCTCCGGTGAACAGACCTTTGGAATGATCATGGCATACTCATTTATTGCCTTTATCCCAAAGGACATCGCGCTGGCAGTCCTTGCGATGGTCATAGGGAAGCAGATCCGAAAGGTTCTGGTCCGGGGCGGCTATCTCTGATGTACAATCATTCTGGACTGCTTCTTTCTATTATAAACCATGGCCCAATCCAGCGCAATGCGCAGCAACTTCAAAAACGCCTCCCGGGTTTTCACCTGTAAACTATAACCATCCACTTTCCCCGTTATATGGTGTATGATATAATAAACCATGATCCCCGCACACCATATAAGGAGAAACCTATGCAGTACGACTGCCTGATTGTAGATGACGAGGTGGCTATCGCCCAGTCCACCAGTGAATATTTTAACCTCTTTGAGCTTCATACAGCTTATGTCACAGGATATGAAGAATGCCTCCTGTTTCTGGAACAGAATACCGTTTCTTTGATTCTGCTGGACATCAATCTGGGGGCGCAGTCCGGGTTTACGCTGTGCAAGAAGCTGCGGGAACAGATGGACATACCCATCCTGTTCATCAGCGCCAGAACCAGTGACGATGACATTTTAACGGCCCTGAATATCGGGGGTGACGACTACATTAAGAAGCCATACACGCTGAGCATCCTGCTGGCCAAGGTAAAGGCTGTGCTGAAGCGCTGCGCACCTGCCATTTCCCCCAATATTCTGAACCTGGGAAATGTTGAAATCGACCTGGACGCCCACAAGGTACTGGTGGACGGGCAGAATGTGAAGTTCAAGGAAATGGAATTCAAGCTCCTGGTCTACCTGGTGCAGAACAAGAACCGGGTGGTCACCAAGGAGGAGCTTCTGGAAAATGTATGGCCCGACCCCTATGTGGGCGACGGCACCCTGACTGTCCACATCCGGCGGCTGAGGGAAAAAATAGAAGCAGACCCCAACCATCCCCTGATGATACTCACTGTATGGGGAAGCGGATACCGCTTCGAATTGCCATAGGAGCGCGGTTATGATACGCAGAAGAACCTATATTATATTAATATGCCTGTTTCTGGCCGCCGGCGGATACTTCACCTGGGCCATCCTGGGCCGCTCACAGACACCCCCGGTGGACATGGTTGAAATCAACCGCCTCGTAAAGCATACCGTTGCTGAATTTCCAGGCGGTCAATTTTCCAGGCCGGAATCCTGCCCCTATGACTATGGGGTGCTGGATGCCTCGGGCGCCCTTCTCTACCGCTCCGGCCCCCAGGCTCCCTCCTCCGTCCAGCAGGCGGTGATGGCCCGTGACGCCATTATAGATGCAGCAGATGCCGGCCACATTTACGGCAAAGTGCTGGTGGCCACCGGTGGCATGGCAGCCCTGGAGCTGCAGCATAGACAGCTGGCCTGGCTGGCGGCCGGAATGTTCCTGGTGCTGGCCGGGTTGTCCGTGTCTTATGGGATTTATCTGGACAGAAAGCTGTACAGGCCCTTTGCAAGGCTCCAGAGCTTTGCAAGGCACATTGCCGCGGGGAATTTAAATGTTCCCCTTCCCATGGACAGGGAGCACGCTTTTGGCGCCTTTACAGAGAGCTTTGACCTGATGAGGGATCAGCTGCTGGCGGCCCGCCGAAACGAGGCTGAGGCCAACAAGAGCAAAAAGGAGCTGGTGGCCTCCTTAAGCCATGATATCAAGACTCCCGTAACCTCCATCAAGCTGGTCAGCGAGCTGCTGCTGGTGACTCAGGCCCATTCCCCCGCAGCTGAAAAGCTGCAGACAATCTATGACAAAGCAGAACAGATCGACCGTCTGATCACTGACATGCTCCACGCCACCCTGGAGGACCTGGGAGAGCTTAAGGTCTCCTGCACGGAAAAAAGCAGCGCTGTCCTGGAATCCATGGTCCGCAGCTCTGATTACTGCGGCAAAGTGACCATGAACCCCATTCCGGGCTGCCTTCTTCTATTTGATCCCTTGAGAATGGAACAGGTAATTGACAATCTGATCAATAACGCCTACAAATACGCCCAGACAGAGATCACTGTGGACTCAGAGCTGGAAGGACACTGCCTCCGGCTCACAGTCAGCGACTACGGGGACGGCGTTCCTGAGGAGGAGCTGCCCCGCCTGATCCAGAAATACTACCGGGGCAGCAACAGCGGCCCTTCCGGGAAAAATGGTTCCGGCCTGGGGCTTTACATCTCCCACCACCTGATGGAACGGATGGGCGGATCGCTTCAATACTATAACCGTCCGGACGGATTCAGCGTGGAACTCATGATCCCGCTGGTCTGACATATTTCAGGGAAAACTGATCCCCCGCCTCCCCCACAAATACAATCCTCCCATCCTTGGGCAGGGTTATCTGGCGCTCCTTGGGACCCAGGAAAGAGCTGGCCGCGCAGGTAACATCCCTGCTGCCATGGTCATAGATAAAGTATGACCCCCGTTCCGGCACTTCAATTACCAGGGGACGGTTAACATGGGCTTCCCCGGTTCTGAACCACTGCGCCTGCCCATCCGCTCCCAGGGTTATAACCCCATCCGCCTCAGGCAGCCAGCCAATGTTCTCCCCTGAGAGATACCTGCTGCTGCCGGTGACCAGATACTCCCGGCCGTTCTCCCGGATGATCTCATAATCTTCCAGATCCCTGCCCGCCTGTCCGGGCACCTGCTGGAAGAACTCAGCTCTCATGGGGTCCTTCAGCCTTGCCATGGGCAGAAGCGTGTCCTTAAATGCCAGGTAGCCTGCAGGCTCCTCCGGAATCTCAAGCTTAGCCATAAATCTGTTAAAATATGCGGCGGAAGTGCTCTTCTCGCTGACCAGATAATACTCCCGGCCGTCTCTGGCTTCCCAGGCCTTTAGCGTGCCACCGTTGATGGGAGCCAGGCCCTCCTCCGGCCTTACCGGCATAGCCAGGGGCAGGTAGACTGCGGTCCGGCCAAGCCCCGGGTAGATCTCATGGGTGCCTGCCATCAGGTATTCCCGGCCGTCTGCTGCCGTTTTAAACTCCAGCTCCGAGCGTCCCATCTGACCTCCGCTGCCCTTTGACAGACTGCCCTCTGAGCTGATGTAAGCGCTGCCTGTGGAGTAGAACTTCCCGTCCGTCCCGTATTCATAAGTCTGTGGCCGCCCATAGCCGTCACCGCTTCCCGCTATGGCCAGCTCCCCCTGACCGTCCATTTCCACCTTAAACATCTCTCTGCCGGCATACCAGCCTGACCATTGGTTCAGCTTATCTGGAGATTTACCCGGCTCTGGTTCTGGCTCTGCTTCTGCCTTCTGTAGATATTCCCGGGCCTCATCTCTGTCAATCCGGTCTATTTCATCCAGATATTCCAACAGAATTTCCTGCACGGCAATCTGGTTGCTGATGCTGGTGCCGCCGCTGGACAGTACGGCGCAGGCGATGCCCTCCTCGGGCAGTACGGTGAGGGATGAGTGGTAATATGATGTGTCCCCGCCCTTTGTCAGCGCCCGGATTCCATAGCGGTTGAAAGGGTAAGTGTTGACGCTGTCCCAGCCCAGGCCGTACTCCAGGGTGGTATCATGGCCCTCTATCCCCAGCTGGCTGCCGTAGGCGCTTTCCATCATCTGTTCCAGAGAATCCTGTGAGAGCAGACCGCCGCTGTTCCCGTCCGTCATGAAAATCCGGGCAAACCGGCACAGGTCCTCCGCCGTTGCATAAAGACCGCCGCTGCCAATGACATTGGCCGTCTCATAAGGCAGTTCCCACCCGGTCTGCTCATCATACACGGGAGCCAGCCGATCCGGGTCCACACTGCCCTGGGGAGAAGTCATCCCGGTTAATCCCATTGGTTCAAAAAATGTTTGTTCCAGGTATTCTGTATATGGCATGCCAGTGACCCGCTCTACCATGATCTCCGCCAGGGTAAACCCATCGTTGCAGTAGGTGGAGTAAGCGCCGGGATCTGCTTTCAGGCGCTGGGAGCTAAGGGCTTCCAGCAGATGGTCGTGGTTGTAGGTATCCGGATCTCCCAGCAGCATGGCGTTGGTCAGAGTGGAGCCGGGAAGTCCCGAACTGTGATTCAGCAGCATCCTGGGCGTAATATCCACATATCGGCTGTCATCCATCTCAAATTCCGGGATATATGTGGTTAACGGTGTATCCAGGCCGATTCGCCCTTCCTCCGCCAGCTTCATCACCGCGGCAGCAGTCATCATCTTGCTGGTGGAGCCGATGCCGTACATCATCTGCTGGGCCTGGCCGCCGGAAGCGGCGGCAGGCGCCATCCCTTCACCAGCTGAACTTAAGGCAGCAGCCGCCACCGGCACTTCCGCCCTGGCCTCCGCCGTTCCCC
>URUZ01000156.1 GCA_900551225.1 uncultured Clostridium sp. | reverse complement strand
TGCTTATTCTTTCCCTATTCCGATAAAAGAAAAAGGCTGAGAAAAAATGAAGTTAAATCGACTCCATTTTTTCACAACCCCCATCTGTTTCCCTTTTGTTTAGTTTCCTCTGCTGCAGTCCTCAGTCCACAGCCTCCGCATACCTGTAGCTGCTGACGGCTCCGGCCAGCAGTTTCTTTTTGTCTGCGCCTGAGTTCTGGGTACTCTGCTGAAGGCTCTCGCACTTCTGGTAGAAATACTTGATGATATCTTTTCTGGTAATGATGCCGATAAAGCACTTCTGATCGTCCAGCACCGGAACGAAGTTCTGATTCAGCGCCTTGCCGATCAGGTCTTCCATGTCGGAATCCGCTTTCACGGGCCGGTTGTCTGAACGGCGCCGGATGGCGGTGACCGGAATCCGCTCAGCTCCCTTCAGATCCAGGTTGAACTGATTCTTGATCCCCCATAAAAGATCTCCTTCGGTAAGGGTTCCCACGTATCTGCCGGTGCGGCTGACAATGGGGACTGCCGAATATTTGTGATGCTCCATCTTCTCCAAAGCCTGTCTCAACGTATCATCTTCACTTATGTACGCCACGTCACTTTTAGGAGTTAGGAAAAATAATATATTCATATTGTCACTCCTTCTTCTCCTTGTTCTTAATACAGTCTACTACAGTCCTCTGAACCGGATGTGAACAAATTATTATAAAAATCTGAAATTTCTTAAGAACCCCAAAATTTTCCAAACCCTGGGGGAAAGACGTGAAAAAAACCGCCGAATTAGCCCGGCGGCCCTTTCACTTGAAACGCTTCTTATTCCATATAGTCCAGCGGATCAACTGTTTTTCCCTGATGCTGCATTTCAAAGAATACGTTGACACCTTCCACGGAATAATACTTTGTGGGTTCGGATACATAACCGATGGTCTGTCCTGCTTCCAGGTACTCTCCCTCTACTGCGCAGACTTCTTTTAACTGGCCGCAGATGGCGGTGTATTCATTTCCCAGATCCAGGGTCACAAAGTTACCAATTTCCTCGTTGCTGCCCACGCTGACCACTTTGGCGTTGGCCGGTGCGGTTACAGGTGTGCTGACATCTGACTGAATCACGATGCCGGGGTTGCATTTGTACTGTTCCAGGGTGGGGAAGTAGATGGTCTGGTCCATGCTGTAGTCCAGCAGAACATTTCCTCTTACCGGCCATGTCATCTTGCTGGTGTCTGTAAAGTTCAGCACCAACGGCTTGGCGGCGTTTTTGCCGGCTCCGGCCTCAGCGGCCAGGTCGTCCCCTGCGTTGTTCTTCGGTGTCTCTGTTTTGGCAGAAGCCACCTTTTCCTCTTTGTTAGTATCTTCCTGTACTGCATTTGAGGCGCCGGCCACCTGTTTATTCTCCTGCGTCTCCTCCTGGGCGATCACGTCCGGTCCTGGCATTTCCAGGTATGGACTTGTCTCTTTCCCATTTCCTCTTTGAATGGTAACCACTCCTGCTGCGGCTACTATAGTCAGCAGGCCCAACACTAGCATGACAAGAAACAGCTTATCCTTGAGCATCTGGTTTACTTTCTCTTTCACGTTTATCACCTCGGTAATATTCTTACCAAACCGAGTCTACTTATTCAGAAATCAAATCAATATTTTTATAAAAATATGAAAGAATATCTTCTGCCTTCCATCCCTCCTGCGCCCGGGCGTTAGCAGCTGCCTGGCTCATGCCGAAACCGTGGCCCACACCCTTGACGACCGCGCGGATATTTTCATCGTATGGCTCCAGCACAAAACAGGCGGACTGAAGCCCCAGCGCATACTGGATTTCCTCGCCGGTGTAGGTGAAACCGCCGATCTGCACCTGGGTGACATACCCTGAGTCGTCCCGTGAAACGATCTGAATGGTGGAGGGGATCTGGTCCGCCGAGATCTGGCGGGCGGTACTGTCTGTGGACGGGATATCATTGATCTTCTGGGCAAATTCCCCGGGCGCCCAGTTGACCAGCTGCAAAAATGCATCGGCCTGCACGTCGCTGGGGCAGTCCGCGGGCTGAAGGTAGGGATGGTTGTAATCCCCGGCTCTGGTTTTCCCTGCGGAAGCCCGGCAGAACATGGCGTCTATGTACTGGCCCTCATAAGTCATAACCATACCTGATGTGGACTTCACCGCTGACTCCAGCTTTTCATAAATATCGGGAAATTGGGCAGTGCCCCACATGGCCTTCATCTGGGCTGTCTCCAGGTAATCCATATCCAGGGCGGACTCCGGAATTTCTTTGGACGGCTCCTCCTCGGTGAGAGGTCCCATCTGCTTGTAAATGTAGGTTCTGGCGGCAATGGCCTGGGCTCGCAGGGCCTCCGGCTCATAGTCGGCCGGCATTTGGCGGGCAAGGACGCCGGGCAGGTATTCCTCCACATCCATATAGTAGCCGGACTGGTTGCGGTCCAGAAGAATCCTGCGGCGGCCGGTGGCTTCGGACTGCTGAACATGGCGCAGCTCCTCGCCGTGGATGGTGCCTGTCCAGGAAAGGGTTACAATATAGGGGATGACTAGGGCGGTTATGATAGCGTAAAAGGGTTTTTTGTTCATGAATGAGCGGCCTCCTGCGGATGATTTATAAAATATATGCAGAAGGCCGGTGAAAGATACGTAGATGTGTGGTGTGAAATATCGAGTTTAAATATGTAAATGCGGCAGCTGCCACTGCGGAAGCATTTCTGCCTCCGGCAGTTCCAGAATGCTGCGCATCACCTCCCGGCTCCGTCCCGGGCAGGCTTTCTCTATGAGACTGCGGGCTTTTTCCATCATCTGTTCTCTGGAGAGCGGATTGTATACGCTCCCTGAGGCATCTCTGACTGTGGCCCGGCATATCCTTCCGTCGACTGTTTCCACTTCCATGGAACAGCCCCAATGCCTGGGATATTCCCCGGTAAAGGCAGCGTCCTCCTGCACGGTCACCTTGTGCAGCAATTCCTGGATATCATCCCGCAGCACCTGCTCCGGCGCAAATTCTTCCATTGTCACCTTTCCCGCAAGGAAAGCCGCAGCAACTGCATAGGGAATAGAAAATTTCGCTTCCAGCGGAGTCCTGGGATTTTTACAGCCGTCACTGACCGCGCACTGCTGATATCCCACTTGGTAAGTATTGACCGCAATGCGGCGGATCTCCTCCGTCCTGGCCTGGGCCCGCAGCTCTAAAGCACAGTCCACGGCGCAGTGGGCGCTGCGGCAGCAGGGGTAGGGCTTGGCGTCCATGTTCAGGATCTCCCAGTCCCTTCCCAGTCCCGCCGAGACCCGGGTCAGATCGCCGCCATCCGACATGGCAGCCAGCAGGCCGCCGTCCTCTGCCTCCAGAATGTGCTCCGGCCCGGTCATGCCGGCCTGGGCCAGAAATGCGGCGTCCAGACCACAGGCCGCCCCATGGGCCGTGTGGAGCACCTTGCAGCTGGCCCCATCGCCCAGGAAGGCCCACAGTCCGCCGCTCTGGGTCCCGGCCATGCCTAAAGCCCACAGTGTCTCTTCCACCGGCAGGCCCAGGAGTTTGGCCGCCGCAGAAGCACAGCCGAACACGCCGCAGGTGGATGTGGCGTGCCAGCCCTTTTTCCGATGGGCGGACACACCCAGCGCCATGCCGATGCGCGCCGTCACCTCGTAACCGCAGACCACTGCCAGCAGAAGTTCCCTGCCCGTGCTGCCCAGGTATTCCCCGCAGGCCCATGCAGCCGGAATGATGCTGGCGCTCCCATGGGTCTTGGAAGCGGTGTGCACGTCATCCAGCTCCAGCGTGTGGGCCATCATTGCATTTACCTTGGCAGCTTCCGCCAGGGGGAGCTTTTCATTGGTTCCCCATACACTGCATGGCCCGTTTCCGGCCCTCTGACGGTAGGAGCTGAGGGCAGCCTGCACCAGGCTGTCTTTTGCCGCGCCCATGGATACCCCTACCAGGTCCAATACCCGCAGAACCGCCGCCTGCCTTACCGGCTCCGGCAGCGTCTCCCAGGTCAGTTCCTGGATAAACTGTGATAATGCTCTTAACTCCCCCATACTCTAAGCTTCCTTATAATAATTGATCAGGCTTCCGGCCAGCAGCACCTTCTTCTCAGCCTCTGTCACGCCCTTTAACTCCAGCTCCATTGTCCGCGTGTCTCCGCATTTCCCGATCACCACGGCCTCCACCGCTGTGCGGCCTTCTTCCACAGCCCTGCGGATATCCGGCAGGTACAGGTACTCTCCCACTTCCAGGCTGGTCTCCGGCTCCGGGCTGGTGAAGGGCAAGATGCCCCAGTTTACGCAGTTGCTGCGGTAGCGTTTGGTGGCGTACTCGATGCAGATGTTGGCCAGTCCCCCCAGCACCTTCTGGCAGCTGGCCGCGTACTCTCTGGCCGAACCGTCTCCGGGCCGTTTGGCGTAGAGCACGGTGCCAATTCCGGTGGTTTTCATCAGTTCCTCCACCGGGGCTTCCACGCCAGCGCACTTTAGCACCTGGTAAAATTCTGCCGCTGTTTCCCCATCGCCTTCTATACGGGCTTTCTCGTACCCCTGGGCCGCCTTGGCATTTCCCACATAGGCGGGGTCCTTGCGGATCAGGGTGTACTCGGAGATCTTATAGGGGTTGGAGCGGTGGGAGGCAGTCTCCCCGGAGGGGATCAGCTCATCGGTGGTGGTCACCTCATCCCGGATAACACTGGCCACTTTTAACAGCAGATGCTCCGTCAGCCTGGACATCTCCGGCCAATCCTTAATGGATGGACCATACACAATCTCAGTCTCCGGAATGGCCTTTCCGAAGCCATTGTATACAATATTCTCATAGATCTTCCCGTTGAAATGGTACTCCGGGATCTGAAATTCCACCGGGCAGGTCTCCGCAGAGGTCAGGTAACCGCCGTTAAACGCGGTGGCCGCGATGGACCTGGAATCCATCAATGCCACGGACGCGATCTGTCCGGTGGCTGGGTTGGAGCCTTCCCTGTTGGGGAAGTTGCGGGTGCTGTGGCGGATGCAGAAATCGTTGTTGCCGGGGGCGTCCGACGCGCCGAAGCAGGGACCGCAGAAGGCGGTCTTGACCCGCGCACCGTAGCCCATCAGATCGTTCAGCACGCCCACCCGGTTCAGCTCGTACATGATGGGCTGGGAAGCCGGATAAATGTTGAGCGGGAAGGTTCCAAGGCCATTGTCCAGAAGTCTCGCGATCTGGTCCACGGCACAGATATTTTCAAAGGAACCGGCCGCACAGCCGGCGATGGCTGCCTGGTCCACCTTGATCTTTCCATCTGTAATCTTAGACTTTAAATCCAGGCGGATGTCCGGGTTGTTCTCAAATACCTTCCTGGCCTCCTCCTCCGCCAGTCCCAGGTAATACTCAGGGTCCGCGATCACATCCGCCAGCGGGTATGCGTTGCTGGGATGGAAGGGCAGGGCAATCATAGGGACGATGGTATCCAGGTTGATCTCAACCACGCCGTCGTACAGGGCGGCATTGCCCGGCTCCATCTTTCTGTAGGCTCCTGGCCGGTTGTGGATCTTAAAATACTCCCTGGTCTGTTCATCCGTGGCCCAGATGGAGGACAGACAGGCTGATTCCGTGGTCATGGTGTCTATCCCGTTGCGGAAATCCATGGACAGGCTGTGCACGCCCGGGCCAACGAATTCCAGCACCTTGTTCTTCACAAAATTGTTCTTAAACACCTTGCCGATAATGCTCAGCGCAACGTCCATGGGACCCACCCAGGGCTTCGGCGCGCCGGTCATAAACACCGCGACCACCTCCGGGTAGTCTGTCTCATAGTATTTCCCCAGCATGGCCTTGGCCAGCTCAGGGCCGCCCTCGCCGATGGACAGGGAGCCCTGGGTGCCGTAGCGGGTGTGGGAGTCCGACACAATGGACATATCCCCGGAGCTGATGATCATTTCCCGCATGTACTGATGGATCACCGCCTCATGGGGCGGCACGAAAATCCCGCCGGACTTCCTGCATGCGGACTCCGCGTACTTGTGCACGTCCGTGTTGATGGTGCCGCCCACCGCGCCCAGGCAGTTGTGGCAGTTGGTAAACACACAGGGCATGGGGAATTCCTTCAGCCCGCTGGCATAGGCTGTCTGCAAAATGCCCACGTAGGTGTTGTCGTAGACGCCCATGGAGTCGAATTGAATCTGCAGGTGTTCCATGCTGCCGGAATGGTTGTGCTTCTCCAGAACCTGCCAGGTCAGGGTCTGTTTTGCACCCTCGGTCTCCGGCAGGGCCATGTTTCCGCCTGCTGGAGCGATACGTTTATTATCTAATATGTAGTGTTTTCCTGTATGTAATGTGACCATTTTTCCCTCCTGAATCGTTACATTTTGCTCACCGGCAAAATAACTGACTGTGCGATGTATGCGCTTCATCGCAAAACGCCTCTAAATCTTCTATCTGTCCATAAATACCACGCACACCGGGCTTTCCGTCCCGATTACTAAGCCGTTAGGCTTTAAGGTGCCGTCCGTTTCGTTGATGTCAAAGCACTGGATCGAATCGTCCAGCTCATTGGCAGCCAGAAGCTGCTTCCCGTCCGGGCTCACTATGATGAACCGCGGCTGCCGGCCGCAGGTCCTGATATTCTGCGCCACGTGCATTTTCCCCGTTGTCTTATCCAGGCTCAGCACGGTGATGCTGTCGTGCTTCCGATTGGAGACGTAGAGACTGCGCCCTGATGGTCCAATGTCAATAGCGCTGGCCCAGCCGTCCCCCGCGAAGTCCTCAGGCAGCACGGAAACGATCTGTTTGGGCGTCAGAATGCCATTCTCACTGTCAAACTCATAGAGTTCTGCTGTGCTGTCTTTCTCATTGACCCCGTAGCAGAACCGGTTATTGGGGTGGAACACGCAGTGCCTTGGCTCTGCCCCGGCCCTGGACTTCACATAGGAGACCTCCGTGATGGTACCCGCCTCTGAGTCAATACGGAACACAGTGATCTTGCCCACTCCCTGCAGCCGGCCCTGGGATGGCACCAGCAGCCATTTTCCGGTGCGGTCCTGGGCAACCTGGTGTGGATGGGAAATGTACCCCGGGCCGCCATTTCCGGAGATAAACTCCAGCTCCTTGATTTTGTCCAGGGAACCGTCCTCCTTCACCGGGATCACGGCCACGCCGCCGGTCTGGAGATTGGCCACAAACAGCCATTTCCCCGTAGAGTCCAGGGACAAATGGACAGGGTTGGTACCGTGTGTTCCCACAGTGTTTATGTATGTCAGTGTACCGTCCTCCGCCACGCTGTAAGCGCTGACTTGGCTGAAATCTCCGTGAACCGCGTACAGATGTTTCTTCTGACGGTCCAGGCACAGGTAGGAGGGGTTCACCTGCCCTTCCAGGACCTGCACCGGCTCCCAGCCATGTTCTGTTACACGGTATACTCCGATGCCTTTTCCTCTGGCTCCCCGCTCCTTGGTGGTGCGGCAACCTACATATGCATATCGCCTCATGAAATGACCTCCTCTATCCTAAAAATCCTAAAACGCCGATTAACGTCAGCACAAACACAATGCACACTACTCCGGCGGACAGACCGAACAGCTGGCCAAACAGTTTCTGCTGGGCCTTGTCATCGCAGCCCGTCTCCTGGGTGTAGCTGGCCATGATCAGGCTGCCTCCGGTGGACAGCGGGCTGATTCCCGCCACAGTGGCGCTGCACACAATGGCCACTACCATCTGAAGGACAGACGCACCTCCCACCTGTGCGGCAATGTCCGGCACTGCGGGGATCAGGGTGGGAAATACAACGCCGTTGGCGCTGGAGAACCAGGACATGATGCCGCCGGTAACGCCCATCAGCGGAGCCGCGGTTCTGGCGGACATGAAGGAGGACAGGATGCTTGACAACAGATCGATTCCTCCCATTTTTTGGGTAATATTCATCAGGACGTTCACGCCGGAGATCAGGATCAGCACGTTCCAGGGGATCATTTTGATGGCCTTTTTCTCGTCCGCAGCGCCCAGGAGCATCAGAATCAGGGAGAGGGTCAGGCAGACCAGCCCCACATCGTAGGAGAAGCCCACAACCAGGACTACCATGACCAGAAGCGCCGCCAGGCTGACGGACTGTTTTCTGTCCAGACCGCTCCCTGGCCCGGTTTTCACGCTTGCCGCGCCGGACGCCAGGCGGATCTTATACCCGCCCAATGCAGCATATGTTGCCACAGCGCAGACAAAGTTGGCGATGGAAACGCCCAGGAACACCTTCATACCCATACCGCTTATCTGCATTTCCGCCAGCAGATCTTCCACAATGATTCCCGTCAGGGCGATGGGTGAGGCGGTGCCTCCCACTGCGCCCAGGATGGCCATGCTGCCCATGAGCACCGGGCTGACCTCCATCTGCACTGCCAGGGACACGGCGAAGAGCACGGTCACGGACTGCACGCTGATGGCGCCGGGTCCGGCTGCCGAGAGACCAAAGCTCACCAGATAGACAATGACGGGAACCAGAAAGGTATTTTTCCCGCAAAGGCTGATCAGCTTCTGGGAGACCTTTTCAAGTGTCCCGTTCTGCTGCAGCAGACTGAAAAACAGCATGGTACCCATCAGTGTGGCGAACAGCTTGTAGGGGAACCCCTTGTAGATATCGCCGCTGGAGATACCCCCGATGGTTCCCAGCACCAGCGCCAGGCCCAGACACACGATGCCCACGTTCATCTTCTTTACAAACCCAAGTACGATTGCCCCGGCCAGACAGGCCAGCGCTAAAATCTGCATTCCCATAAGTTATTTTCTCCTTTGTTAAGAGCACCAAACGGATGTGATCCAGCCGCCTGCGTGCAATGCTTGTCATCTGCCTACTCTCTGATGTACACATACCCGTCCATGATCCTGCGGGCTGTCCGGGTGACGCCGCCCTTTAAGATGGCTTCCCCGTCCATCTTGATGTCCACCCCCGTGATTCCGCTGGAATGGCCCAGGCGCACCACATCCGCGCCCTTGTCATTTACTGCGGTTTCGCTGACAATGGTACCTGAGAGCCTGGCGGCCGAGCCGGTCCCTACCGCCACGGTCATGGGATAGGCCTTGTGCAGTGCGCCCACGGAAACCGCGCGGACACAGATGTCCATGTCCTCTGCCTTCACCTGGTTGCCGTCCATGTCCACATAGTCCTGGGGCGGGGAAATGATGGAAACCTTAGGCGCCGAAGTGGATTTCGTCCTGGCTTCCTCCCAGTTCTCCACGAACCCGCATTTCACCGCCGCCATACCCCGGATGCGCTCGATGTGCTCCATCACGTCCTTGTTCTGGTTCAGCTCCACCAGCTCAGTGCCCTTGATTCCCAGATCGGACGCCTTAATAAATACCATGGGGTTGGAACAGTCCAGCACCGTCACCTCCGCGGGACCGTAGTCCGGCACGTCGAAGATCTCTTTTCGCTGTCCCGTAGGGAACAGCCTGCCTGTCCTGGAACCAGCCGGGTCCTCGAAATACATATCGATGCGGGAGCCGGTGCCGGGAACCCCTTTAATCTCCTCATCACCGTGGACCATGGCATGACCGCCCTCCACCCGTACATGCTCCTCAATGATCTTGTTGGTATTGGTGTTGAGAATCCGCACCACAGTGACAGGCTCCACCGCAGGGACCAGACCCTCGTCAATGGCGAAAGGCCCCACTGCTGAGGAAATATTGCCGCAGTTGGCGCTGCCGTCCACCCGCGGGATCACAATGTCCACCTGGCGGAAGGTGTAGTTCACATCCACGCCCTCCCTGTCCGACGGGGAGATCACAGCGATCTTGCTGGTGGAGGAGACGGTTCCGCCCATGCCGTCGATCTGCTTCACATCCGGCGTGCCCATCACCTTCATAAAAATCTCATCCCACTGCCCTCTGTCCCCGGGCAGATCCTTCTCGTGGAAAAATACCGCCTTGCTGGTGCCGCCCCGCATATACACGCAGGGATATTTCTTCATATACATTGTTAAAGTCCTCCGATCAGCTTTTGATACAATTAGTATAAGCCTTGATTTTCATTCTGTAAAATTGTATAATTTCATTGAATTCCATTCCAATCAGGAATGTTAAAATCATGGCGGGGGAGGGGTTATTATGGACGAAAAAGATTGTGAACTCATTCAAATGCTGGCCCAGACACAGAATATCACCAAAGCGGCGGAGCGGCTTTTTACTACCCAGTCCGCCCTGACTAAACGTCTCCAGAAGCTGGAGGAAGAGCTGGGCTGTGAACTGTTTATCCGCTCCCGAAAGGGTGTGCTGTTTACGCCGGCAGCGGAACGCATCCTTCCATATACCCGGCAGGTGTCCGACTCCATGGACCGCATCCGCAGCCAGGTGGCCATCTACCGCAAGGAGGTGGCAGGCACGCTGAAGCTGGGTGTATCCATCAACTTTGCCCGCTACCGGCTGCCGGATATCCTCAAACAATATATGGATCAGTATCCACTTGTGGATATCCATGTCAGCACCATGCAGAGTACCAGCCTGTACCAGAGCCTGAATAAGAATGATATCTCCATTGCCATTGTCCGCGGCAGTTTCAAGTGGAGCGAAGGCACGGTGACACTGTCCAGCGAACCGGTCTGTCTGGTTACCGACCGGGAGCACGCCTGCGCGCCGCTAAATGAATTTCCCTACATCGGACGGCACACAGACTCTGGATTCTATGATAAAATACAGCTCTGGCGAGCGGAAAACGGCTGCCAGGGCAGCCGGACCAACCTGTGGGTGGACGATATCGGCAGCTGCCTGGAGATGGTCTCCCGGGGCATCGGCTGGTCCATCCTGCCCAAAATCTGCCTGGATCAGTTCCAGGGACAGATTACACCGCTGTATTTTAAAGATGGTACGCCATTTACACGGTCCTCTCATATCCTGTACAAACATGACTGTTTTGAGCTGCCGCAGGTAAAGAAGTTTATTCAAGCGGTGCTGGCTGGAGAGTATTTTATGAGGGAGGGGATTTAGGCGCGAATGGGGACACGGGCGTTGGCTGGTGTATTGGCCGTGAAAAGAAGAAGGTTGGGGCTGGGAGGACAGCGGAGGGACCGGCTCCTCCGCTGTCCTCCCAGTCCCAACCTTCTTCTTTTCCGGGTAAGTCTGTGGAACGCCCGCTGACGCATCCAGGCGCGAGTTGGTAGGAAAAACGTCGCAAGCCATAGTTTTTCTCAATATAGAGGATATCTAAAAAATAAAGATCAA
>URUZ01000155.1 GCA_900551225.1 uncultured Clostridium sp. | reverse complement strand
GTGGGGGCAGTTATAGGGGCGGCGGCTTCATCTCTGATTGTGCTGGACTATTTTGGCCGCAGGCAGTACCGGACCTTGGATGGACTGGCAGGCAGGCTGATCGCCGGATATCCTGGGGAGGAGGCTGAGATCATCCGCATGATCAAGGACAGTGGGGTAAGTGAGCCTGCAGGAGGCTATCTGGAAGCCTACGGTTTTGGCGTCCGGGACTTTGTGTCCGGCATTGCGGGAGAGTGTATGCTGGCGGCCATACTCGGAGCTCTGGCCTGCCTGCTGCTGATATTTCTGTGGATGTGGGGCGCCAAAAGGCGGCAGCGGGCTGAGATCAGCCGCCTGACGGCGTATCTGTCGGATGTCAATCTGGGGCGTGAGGCAAACGTGCTGCCCGGCAGGCAGGACGCGTTTTCACTGCTGCGGGATGAGATGGATAAGACGGTCACCGGACTGCGCCTGGCCAAGGAGGCGGCGGTGGAGCAGCGGCAGAATTTCGCGGACCGGCTGGCTGATGTGGCCCACCAGATTAAAACGCCGGTCACCTCCATATCCCTGATGGCCCAGCTGATATTGCAGAAGGAGGAGAATGAGCACGCTGTTCAGATCCGCAGGCAGACCGGCCGGCTGGAACAGCTGACCGACGCGCTGCTGACCCTCTCCAGGATTGACGCGGGCGTGCTGCCCATGGAACAGCGCCAGATAGACGTCTACACGCTTCTGAGCGTTGCGGCGGAATCCCTGGAGGAGCTTCTGCGGGAGAAACAGATCAGTGTCAGCCTTCCGAACCACCCGGGGATCACCTTTTACGGAGATATGGAGTGGAGCGCCGAGGCAGTGATCAATCTGGTGAAAAACTGTGCGGACCACACGCCCCAGGGCGGAGAGATCCACATGGAGTACGGGGAGAATCCCCTATACACGGAGATTGTGGTCAGGGACAGCGGGGAGGGATTCGCAGACGGGGATCTGCCCCATGTGTTCAAGCGGTTTTACCAGGGGGAGAAAGACCGGGCGGCCGGGCAGGGCATTGGGATCGGCCTGGCCCTGGCCAGATCCATCATAGAGATGCAGCGCGGGTTCATTGAAGCAGGCAACGCACCGGAGGGAGGCGCCTGCTTTACCATAAGGTTTTACCATCATTAAACAGCTGTCACCGAGCTGTCACTTTCCTCCGCTATAATTAATATACAGACATTTAAAGATACTATTTAGGAGGAAACAGCTTGGAAATACTCAGATGTGAAGACGTTACGAAGATTTACGGTTCCGGGGAGGCTGCGGTGACGGCCCTGTCCCATGTGAACCTGAAGGTGGAGCGGGGAGAGTTTATCGCCATAGTGGGGGCCTCCGGCTCCGGTAAATCCACTCTGCTCCATCTGCTGGGAGGGGTGGACCGCCCTACCGGCGGACGGATACTGGTGGAAAATGAGGACATTTCCCAACTGAACCAGACCAGGGCCGCCATATTCCGGCGCAGGAAGGTGGGGCTGATCTATCAGTTCTACAACCTGATCCCAACTCTGACCGTGGAGAAAAACATTATGCTGCCCATGCTGCTGGACAAGCGGAAATTCTCGCCCAAGGCAGGTGAGGGGAACGCTCCGAATCCGGACCAGGAGTATTTTGACCGTCTGGTGGATTCTCTGGGAATCAGGGACAAGCTGAACGCCCTGCCAAGCCAGCTCTCCGGCGGCCAGCAGCAGAGGACTGCCATTGCCCGCTCTTTGCTGTACCGGCCGGCGCTGGTTCTGGCGGACGAACCCACAGGCAGCCTGGACCGCAGGAATTCCAGGGAGATTGTGGAACTGCTGAAGCTGTCCAACCGGATGCTGAATCAGACCATTCTCCTGATCACCCATAACGAGGAGATTGCGCTGGAGGCGGACCGCATCATCCAGCTGGAAGACGGCCGCATCGTTTCCGACCGGAAAAACAGCGGGACTTATCCCGGCACAGACGGGAAGGGGTGAGGCGCATGTGGAGAGATTTTTCACTGAGCTATTTAAAGCGCAGCCGGGCGGCCTGCATTTCTATTATGGCCAGCGCGCTGATCGCCTCGTTTTTTATTACCCTGGTCAGTGGCCTATTTTACAATATGTGGAAGGATGAGATCCGCCAGGTGATAGAGCAGGAGGGCAGCTGGCATGGGCAGATTGAGGGAACCTATACAGCTGCGGACGCTGCTGCCATAGAAAGCTTTGCCAATGTGGAGAGGGCGTCAGCCACCGGCGGAGCCGTGTTCATCTATTTTAAAAATCCCCGGCGGACCTATGAGGATATGTCCCTGATTGCGAGGAAGCTGGGGGTGGAGGAGAACAGCGGGGAGGTCCGCTGCAACAGCAAGCTTCTGACACAGTATTTTATTCACTCGCCGGAGGAGAAGAAGCTGGCCCCCACGCTGCTGTCTATCTACCTGTGTTTTCTGGCGCTGATCTGCTCTTCTCTGGTTATGATGATCCACAACGCTTTCGCAGTCACCATGAGTGCCAGAATCCGCCAGCTCGGCATCCTGAAAAGCGTGGGAGCAACACCGCGCCAGATCCGTATGGTGCTGATTCAGGAGGCCCTGGCCGTCAGCCTGCTGCCCATACTGGCCGGTATCCCAATAGGAGCAGGGGTCTGCGGATATCTGGTGCAGGCGGTCAATGACATGAGCAAACAGCTGCAGATAGACCGGGCAGGCAATGCCGTATTCCATTTCCCCCTGGGGCTTGGGCTTGTGGTCTTTATGATATGCCTGTTTACCGTCTGGCTGTCCGCAAGGATACCGGCGGCACGCCTGAGCAGCATGACACCCTTGGAGCCGGTCCGCGGGCCAGAGAAAATCACAGGGGCAGGAGCTGGGCCAGGGGGATTCGCAGGTGCGGGCAGGAGGCGGCTGGTATCCCGGCTGTTCGGTCTGGAGGGGGAACTGGCCGGTCTGTCCCTGCATGACAGGCGCAAATCCTTCAGAACCGCCAGACTGTCCCTGACGCTGTCATTTTTCGTGTTCACTGCGTTTATGAACTTTGAGATTGTGTCCTATATCCACACATACCACACATTTTTCCAGCGGTACAAGGATACCTGGGATCTGATGGCAGTCCTTGACAACGGCGGTCTGCCGGAAGCGGACCTTCTGGATGAAATACGGCAGATCCCAGGGGTTGCGGATTGTGTCTCCTACCGTAAATACCAGGCCTATGCCAGCCTTTTACCGGAGGAGCTGAGCCGTGAGCTGTCTGCGCTGGGCGGCCTGGAAGGGCTGAAGGATACTGGCATACAGGCAAAGGAGGACGGCTATGTGATTGAGGTTCCTGTGCTGGTGATGGATGACCGCTCTTTCTACGCGTATGCGCAGGCTGCGGGCATCCAGGATTTCCCAGAAGACGGTACGGCGGCGGTTACAGTGAACAGGATCTGGGACAATGTGAACAGCCGTTTTAAGGAACGGATGTACGTTCCCTATGTGGAGCCTGGGAGCAGCCATAGCCTGGAGCTGTTTGGAAACAGGAAGGATATGGAACAGGGCCGGGGGACACCGCTGGATATTGCTGCATTTGCGGAGCTGCCGCCCGATCTGAGGGAGGAATATGCAGATTTTTCACTGCTGCAGGTGATGCCGGAGACAGCGTTTCGGGGATTAGAGGAGGAGCTGTCAACGGAGGAGATATATTATAAGGTACTCACGGATTCCGACGGGGAGATCCCGGCCGTGGAGGCGGAGCTCAGGGAGCTGCTGGGCGGCCGGTATCAATACAGCCTGGAAAACCGGGTCACTGAGGAGGTGTTTAATGAGCAGGTCAGGAAGGGCTACACTATATTCATGGGCGGCCTGTGCGGCGTGCTGGCGTTGATTGGAATCGTCAATGTATTCGCCAATGCCCTGGGAACAGTGGCTCAGAGAAAGAGGGAGTTTGCCAGATATCTGTCCGTGGGCTGCACACCGGGAAACCTGCGGAAAATGCTGGCCCTGGAGGCATTTATGCTGTGTGCTGGGCCAATATCTGCCAGTCTGCTGCTGAATGTGCCTTTTGTCGCCTACGTCCTCCATGCCAGTTTGATCCGGCCCGCTGAATATATTGCGTACATGCCTGTGATTCCGGTTCTGGGCTTTGCCGCGTTTATCGCTGCGGCTGTTGGGACTGCCTATTGGATCGGGGGCAGGAGGATACTGGCAGGCAATATTGTGGATGCGCTGAAGGATGACGCCCTGCTGTAAAAACATATAAAGAACTTGATTTTAAGCGTACAACATGTTATCATAAATTAAAGATAACACGTTGTACGCTTAATGGAGGAAAACTATGCAGCAGGTATCGGATTATGAACTGGAATTGATGAAGATTATATGGGCGGCAGGCGGGACGGCTCTGTATGCCGAGATCTCGGAAGCGCTGGAGGCCAGGGGCAGCAGCTGGACCAAGAACACGATCATCACCCTGCTGTCGCGACTGGTGGACAAGGGAATGTTAAAGACCAGCAAGATCGGCAGGCGCAATAAATATGTGGCGCTGGTGGGGGAAGCGGATTATAAACAGGAGCAGACAGTCCAGTTCCTGGATAAAATCTTTGAGGGGAATACCAGCGGCCTTGTGTCCGCCCTGATTCAAAAGGATCTGCTAACTGCAGATGACTATGAAGAACTGGAGCGGTTCTGGAAGGGAGGCGGAGGGAAGAATGAATAGCCTGATGATGACATTTTTATCTCTGTCCCTGTCCGGATCAGTGCTGATTGCCGTCCTGGCAGCACTGCGGCCACTGTACAGGAACCGCCTGAGCAGGCGCTGGCAGTATTATATCTGGCTGGCAGTTGTACTGCGTCTGCTGCTGCCCTTTGCGCCGGAGCAGAATCTGGCGGCCAGGGTGTTCACAGGAGCCGGCGCGCGGATAATGGCGGCAGAGACAGGGCCTGGGGTACTGTCTGAGCAGCCCGGCGGACCTGAAGCGGCGGAGACCGGAGATGGAACGGCGGGTGTAGCTGGGACAATGTATGGCGGACCCGGGGCGGAGTATGGCGGACCCGGGGCGGAGTATGGCGGACCCGGGGCGGAGTATGGCGGACTTGGCGCGGAGTATGGCGGACCTGGCGCGGAGTATGGCGGACCCGGCGTGGGGGATAGCGGACCTGGCGCGGCATCCACAGTCCCCAGAATGCCCCATGCCGGCATGCCCTCAGACGGAATGGCTCCAGGCTATGGCGCAGACTTGGGGGGAATGCGTCTGCCCATACTGGACATCACGGTGAATGAGGCATTGTCCTATATCGGACTGGTCTGGCTGGCAGTGGCAGCCGCGCTGTGGATCAGAAAGGTATCAATCTATCGGAGTTTTGTGCGTTTTATCAAGGCCGGCAGGGCTGAGGTCAATGACCTGGAGCGGCTGGAAACCCTGGGGCGGGTGCTGAGTCAGGAGAAGGTACGGGGAACCATAGGGCTGTATACTAATCCGCTGGTGTCCTCGCCGATGCTCATCGGATTTATACGCCCCTTTATCGTGCTGCCGGATTTAAACCAGTCCGGATTGGACTTTTATTACACGGCGGCCCATGAGACGGTTCATTACAAGCGTGCGGACATGATCTATAAATGGCTGGTGCAGTTTGCGGTCTGCCTGCATTGGTTCAATCCCCTGGTGTACAGGATGAGCCGGGAGATTAACCGGCTGTGCGAGCTGTCCTGTGACGAGGCGGTGATTCGCAGGCTGGATGAGAAGGGGCGGACAGCTTACGGGGATACATTGTTAAACGCGGTTAAATCAGGGGGCTTTGTCCGTGATTCCCTGGCCTGCATCACACTGCACCAGGACGGAGAACTGCTGAAAGAAAGGCTGGGAGCGATTATGGAGTTTAAAAGACGGCCAAGGTATGCGGCCGGCCTTGCGGTGCTGTCTGCGGCCATGGTCTGCGGGGGATCATTTGCCGCAGGCGCCTATACCGGGCCGCAGCAGACGGGGAGCAGGGCGGAGTATGTTGCGGCAGGCGCGGTTACGGCGACGGAGCAAAGGGAGCCGCAGGAGCCAAAGGTGCCTCAGGAGCCAAAGGAGCCAAAGGAGCCAAAGGAACCGCAGAAGCCGGTAACGCCCGACCAGCCGCAGGATAATTTTTTCAAGAATGGATTTGATGGAATTGAGAACAAAGGATTTATCTACACCCAAAACGGCTACTATGAGGCACCTTATGTGTTTGAACTGGGATGGAATGTAAGAGAGAAGGATTGGCCTTCCTATCAACAGAAAGCTCAGGTGACTATTTCTGACGGACACAGCCTGACAGTTGCATTTGATCAGTCATACGGGGGATTTGCCGGGGATCAGAAGGTTTTAGCTGCCCTTGGCAGCCTGCTGGCACAGATGGCAGATAAATATGCCGATACGAATCTGGAGCTGGAACGGGTGCTGGTGGTCAGCGTCCAGGATGTCACGGGAAGGGATCTGAAGGAGCTGGCTGGAGAATATTTCCAGCAGGGCCAGCTGGCCAGATTTTCAGCGGTATTTCCGTGGATTGACAGCCAGACTCAGAAGGATTTATGTATCAGGATGTTCGAAGGCGGTAAAACAGCATTTTTTGGTTCCGTGGCCGGGAAGCTGGAGCCGGAGCTGCTGAATTTCTGTGTGGAAAAGGCGTATACTGAGGATAATATATCATTTTTCGCCATCGCAATCTCAGAGTGCGGCCAGGAAGTGCGGCAGTCCTGGGCTGACAGGGCCTCCCAGGATAAGCGGAACACCTTCAGCACCGTGGCCCGCGAATCCAAGGAAAAGGATGTGGAAACCGAGGGCCAGTTCTATGATAAAGATGCCTCCGGAATGGTGAATGTGCCGGTCTCCCTGGAACATTTAAACTCAGGCGAGGCTGTATGTGTGGCCCAGGTTCCGGATATCCAGAGCGCCAGGAACTTTGCATATGAGGTGCAGGCCGCCTCGGGAAGCGGAACCTTGTATGTGGGAATCCAGAAGGCCCGGCGGGAGGAAAAGGGCACTACGTGGTACCATTATATCGGCTCAGGGCAGCATGTCAGCTACAACAGCCCGATTACAAAGTGGTATGACCGGAAATACAGCGGCCCCTATTGCGTGTATGTGGAGAGCAAATACGGCGCCCTGGACAATATCAGCGGTACCGTACAGATCGCATATCAGTAAAGGAAGGTAAAATGCAGCACTATATTATTGTAAAATACAATGAGACGGCAATAGACAGAGAAGCATTGTTAAAAGAGATCGGCAGCCTGTTTGAGCAGGCGGTCCGGATGGATGGGATTCATTCAGTGGAGGTCAGGCCCGCGGTTCTGATGTCGGATATCCGCTACGACCTGATGATCTGCATGGAGATGGAGAGGGAGGCGCTGGCGGCTTTTGACGCCTCCTTCATCCACAGCCAATGGAAGAGCGGGTATTCAGGTTATATCAGGCACAAAGTTATATTTGACTGTGACTGATGGAATGCCGGTGTATCGCAGCAGTTGATTTTAAACCGCTAAAGTTAACAACCGCTCCATTGTGGGTACGGAGAAGTATGGTTATAATAGAAGAGTGAAAGATACGAACCCACAGGAGGTAAAAAAATTGAGTGATATCAATATCCATAAAGTGCTTTCTGGGAAACGCAGGGAGAAGGGCGTGACCCAGGAGGAGCTGGCTGCCCATATAGGCGTGTCCAAGGCCTCCGTGTCAAAGTGGGAGAACGGGCAGAGCTGCCCTGACATTGCACTGCTTCCGCGGCTTGCGGCATATTTTAATATAACCATTGACCAGTTGATGGGCTACTCATCCCAGATGTCCCAGCAGGAGATTGACCGCGTATTCAGGCGTCTTGCGGCAGCATTCTGTGAAGAGGGGGCCAGCCAGGTGCTTGCGGAATGCAGGGAGCTGGTCCGGCAGTATTATTCCTGTTATCCGTTTTTACTGCATATGGCACTGTTTTATCTGAACCACTGTGCAATGGTCGAAGCGGACGGGGGCCGGAAGGCCTTGCTGGGGGAAACATCAGAGCTGTGTGCCAGGATTGTGAAAGAGTGCGGCGACATTGTGATCCGCAAGCAGGCCGTGGGGCTGGAGGCAGCCTGCCGGCTGCTGATGGATGATCCCGCCGGGGTACTGGAGCTGCTGGGTGAAAGCAGCGCGGTGCTGTCCCAGGATGAGGGCCTGATCTCTCTGGCTTACCAGAAGATGGGTAATATTGAGAAGGCCAGGGACATTATACAAGTTAGCATTTACCAGCATATGGCCGCCATGACGGACCATATGATCTCCTACATTTACCTGAATGCGGACCGCCCTGAGGTGGAGGAGGAGACGTGGAACCGGCTGATGGCAGTGGCGGATGTCTTTTGCCTGGACCGTCTGCGTCCGCCGGCTATGCTTCAGGCGTATATCATTGCCGCGGCCTCGGCTGCGGAGCGCGGAGAGAAGGAGAGAGCAATAAACCTTCTGGGGCGGTATGCGGATCTCTGCGGCACGGCGCCGGACCTGACCCGCCTGCGGGGTGACGCCTATTTTAATGCGGTTGAGGAATGGATGGATGAAAAGCAGATAAACAGTGTCTCCATGAAGGACCAGAGGGTACTTCAGAATGAAATGATCCAGGGAACCTTGACACTGCCCGCCTTTGAGGCCTTGGCTGAGGACCCGGACTTTTGTTCAATCGTCAGGCGTCTGACCGGGGACAGCACACTGCGGGGCAGGGATGCTGCAAGATCTGCAAAAGGGGTGTGACGTATATGGAAATAAATGTAAAACGGAGCCTCCGTAAATGCACTTCGTTTATCCTGGCAGTGGCAGCGTACTTTCTGATCCATGAGGGCGCCCATCTGATATATGCGCTGTATGCAGGCGCTTTTCAGGAAATCCGCTTTCTGGGCCTCGGCATACAGGTGGCCACATACCGGGAAGCTATGACAGACCTGCAGGTTGGCTTCTTTTGTATCTTGGGTCCTGCCGCAGCCCTGGCTGCCGGATACTGCCTGCTGGCTGCGGCACCGGCATTGCTGCGTTTTAAGTCCCAGTTTTTGCGGGCATGTGCATATTATATGACGCTGGCTCTGCTGGTGACAGATCCGCTGTACCTGTCGGTTCTGTATCCCTATGTGGGCGGAGGGGATATGAATGGTATCAAACTGCTGGTTCCGGAGCTGTACGCCCGCAGCGCATTTGGATTTCTGGCAGCAGTCAACCTGATTATAGTATTTAAATATATAGTTCCGGCGTACAGGCAGGCGTACAGGCGCTCTGTTTCCCGGTAAGCTATTGTGGAGAGCAGCTGCGGCGCTCTCCTTTTTTTGTACGCGGTAAAGCGCTCGCAAAGCGTGTAGTACATCATTGCGGGGAAATACTTCCGGATAAAACATTAATACTTGACACGAACACCTGTTCGTGCTATTATAAAAACATAAAACGAACATTTGTTCTGACTTGGCAAAAGGAGGGGTTCCCTATGGACAGACAGCAGGGATTGACAGCAAAGCAGCAGAGGATCTACGATTATTTGAGACAGACGATCCTGGAGAAGGGTTTTCCACCCTCTGTCCGTGAGATCTGTGCGGAAGTGGGGCTCAGCTCCTCCTCCACGGTACATGCCCACCTCTCCGCCTTGGAGGAGAAGGGATATATCCGCAGAGATCCGTCCAAGCCCAGGGCCATTGAGATTGCAGACCAGTCTTTTATGCCCCGCCAGGAGATTATCAGTCTGCCTGTGATCGGTACGGTGGCGGCAGGGCAGCCCCTGCTGGCGGAGCAGAACGTGGATGATTACTTCTCCTTTCCCGCCGGGGCGCTGCACAGCAGCCGTGACAAGGAGATCTTCATGCTGAAGGTCAAGGGCAGCAGTATGATCAACGCAGGTATTTATGACAAGGACAAGATTATAGTAGAACAGTGCGACACCGCCAGGAACGGGGAGATTGTGGTGGCCCTGGTGGATGATTCGGCCACAGTGAAGCGTTTTTACAAGGAGGCAGGCAGATACCGCCTCCAGCCTGAGAACGATGAGATGGAACCAATTATAGTGGACCATGTACAGATACTCGGAAGGGTGATTGGTCTGCTGCGCTTTATGGGATAGCAGAACGGAGGCAGCCTATGAAGATAACGAAGAACAATCTGGATGAAGTAATGTTTGAGAATCAGGATGCAAGGCTGTTGATTGAGGATGTAGTGGCCCATACCAGCGCCAATCTGTACTATTATCATGATGTTGAGATCACTGTACAGAAGGCCCTGGATATCTGGTACAAGGCCCAGGCCGCAGAAGAATGTGATGATGCCTGCAGCATTTCATTCCTGGATTTTGTCAAGGGCAGGCTGCCGCAGCTGCTTTGTTCCTGAATGCAGCGTATGCTACGGATATGCTAAAATGGTAACATTTCATTGAAATTAATTCTTTTTGTGATATGATTGTAATATACATATCAGAAGCGTGAAGTTGAATTCATGAAAGGAGATTAATTGAATATGAAATTTTATGTTTGTAGCCATTGCGGTAATATTGTGGCTTACGTTAAAAGCAGCGGAGTACCGGTTGTCTGTTGCGGTGAGAAGATGCAGGAGCTGGTCCCCAACACTAAGGAGGCAGCTGTAGAGAAGCATGTTCCGGTGATTTCCATTGACGGCCAGAAGGTAGTGGTGAAGGTGGGGTCTGTAGAACATCCTATGGCTGAAGAGCACTACATAGAATGGATTGCACTTAACACCAAGCAGGGCAACCAGAGGAAGGAAATGAACCCAGGCGATAAGCCTCAGGTCGAATTCA
The DNA here is from genome assembly GCA_900551225.1 of uncultured Clostridium sp. Classification (GTDB taxonomy): domain Bacteria; phylum Bacillota; class Clostridia; order Lachnospirales; family Lachnospiraceae; genus Enterocloster. Next base: position 473 of record URUZ01000155.1, on the reverse strand, counting down.
TGATCTGCGAAGATGATGAGGTGATCTCCGCATATGCGTACTGCAACCTTCATGGACTTTGGAAGGCTGATAAAGTAAGATAATAAAGGCAGAGGTGCTGGTCACCTCTGCCTTTGCTTTGCTTCAGGACTGCTCCGTGTACAATAAAAAAATGACCAGCCGGGGGAGCTGGTCATTTTAAGGAGAAGGTATTTCGTTTCTTATGGGGTGTAGCAAAAACTATATAATGTATTGGGGGGGTTACATTTATTATAATAGCATACGCTATGAAAAAAGTGTGCACAAAGATTTGCAAATATGAAAAAAAGTTTTATGCATTTTGATAGAGTGAGGAAACATGCTCTAGCAGCGCAATAAAACGACCAGCCGGGGGAGCTGGTCGTTTTAAGGAGAAGGTATTTCGTTTCTTATGGGGTGTAGCAAAAACTATATAATGTATTGGGGGGGTTACGTCTATTATAATAGCATAGGAT
>URUZ01000154.1 GCA_900551225.1 uncultured Clostridium sp. | reverse complement strand
ATTATAAAGTGTATATTTGTACACTGTTTTTCAGACTAATATTTAATTAAGTATCAGGTTAAAATAGTTCCATAAACGTGTAAGAGGAGCCATGGTGGTGACGCGATGATATACGAATTGGAACGAATCGATGAATTGCTGAGTGAACGGAGCTGGACCCGTTACCGGCTTGCTAAAGAGATGAATGACAACCCAACCAGTATCAACAATATGTTCCACCGCACATCCACGCCAGGCGTTCCCATGCTCCGCCGCGTGTGCGCCGCCTTTGGAATCACCATGGCGGAATTTTACCGGACCGATGGCATCATGACGGTTCTCACGCCCCAGCAGAAGGAGCTTCTGGACTATTTCACCCTGCTGGATGCCGCCGGACGCGACAAAGCCATTGCCTTTGTAAAAGGATTGTCCTGGCAGGACAGGCAGTCTGCTTCCGAGGACACACCATAGCCAAATACAAAATCCCTGCTGCGCGGAACTGGACCGGTTCCATGCAGCAGGGATTTTTTATAACTTGGGTATTCCTATAAGTGCAGCAGCACGCAGGCCAGCTGGAAGTAGATCACCAGGCTGAACGCATCCACAATGGTGGTAATCAGAGGCGCGGCCATAATAGCCGGGTCCATGTGCAGCACCTTGGCGGCCAGGGGCAGCATGCACCCTATGGTTTTGGCCAGCACCACGGTTGCAAAGAGGCTGATCACCACAGTCAGGCACATCATCATCTGGCCGGGGTACATGAGCAGCAGCCGGAAGAAATTGACTGCTCCCAGCATCACGCCCACAATAGCGCCCACCCTCAGCTCCTTCCACATTACCTTCAGGAAATCCGATGTTGCGATCTCGCCCACCGCCATGCCGCGGATAATCAGGGTACTGCTCTGGCTTCCCGCATTGCCGCCCGTATCGGTCAGCATGGGGATAAATGTCACCAGCAGCGGCAGAAGCGCAAAAGCGTCCTCATACTTGGCCAGGATTCCGCCGGTGATCATGCTGCTGATCATCAGCACCAGCAGCCAGAATATCCTGTTCTTGGCCAGCTGGAACACACCGGTCTTCAGATAGGGCTTTTCGCTGGGCGCCATGGCGGCCATCTTCTCAAAGTCCTCTGTGGCCTCCTGCTCGATTACATCCACAATGTCGTCCACCGTCACGATTCCCACCAGGCGGTTCTCATGATCCACCACCGGAAGGTTTAACAGGCCGTACTTCTGGAAGCAGTCCGCCACTTCCTCCTGGTCGTCCGTGGTCACAGCCGTGATCACATGGGTGTCCATAATATCCCCGATGACTGTCTCATAATCATTCATCAGCAGATCACGCACCGTCACCACGCCCTCCAGATACCGGGTTTCATTCATCACATAGCAGGTGTAAATGGTCTCCTTGTCCACTCCGTGCCTGCGGATGTAGTCAAAGGCCTGTTTCACAGTCATGCCCTTCTTAAGCCCCACGTACTCTGCGGTCATGATGCTCCCCGCGCTGTTGTCCGGGTATTTCAGGAACTGGTTGATCAGGGCCCTGGTCTCGGGCTTGGCGTTCTGCAGTACCCGTTTAACGATAATAGCCGGCAGTTCCTCCAGCATATCCACCGCGTCGTCCACGTACAGGTCCTCGATGATGGTTCCCACCTCGCGGTCCGTGATGCTGGTGATAATGTGCTTCTGCTTCTCCACCGACAGGCAGGCGAATACATCAGTGGCCAGCTCCTTGGGCAGGATGCGAAAGACCACCACAGCCTTCTCCTGATCCAGTTCATCCATAAAGGCGGCAATATCCACCTCGTTCATTTCCATCATTAAATCCTTCAGCTCGCGGAATTTCTTCTCCTCTGCCAGCTGAAGCAGCATTTCCAACATTTTCTCCATGATTTCTCCTTTCGGCACTTTTGTTAAATCTTTGCCGATGAAAACAGACATGGATAAGCTGTGGACTCCTGCACACGCAAAAGGAGAGACTGCTGCTTCCCTCAAAGGGCCGCAACTGCCTCTCCATAAACGCCGGATACTCCTGTGGAGCTATCAGTGTCTGCCGAAACCGCCTGTGCAGACTACTGCCTGATCCTTACGCCTATGCCCATATCCAGATTCGTCTGCTTTCATCTTGCAACTTCGACCTTCCACTTATGCTTCACTTCCTTTTCGTTATATTCTTCCTATATCCTAACAGACTTTAATGGGAAATACAACCCCATCTTTTTTACATGCTCTTCCGTTCCGCGATCTCCGCCATCTTGGCCTCGTTTAAACGGGTGTCGCCTTTTACCCTGGAGTAGCTCAGATACCCGTTCATGCGGTCAATCTTGGTCAGGTTTTTGCTGCCGCATTTGGGACACACCTCCATATCCAGTTCCTGATAACCACAGTCATCACAGTAGGACAGGGACAGGTTCACGCCCTCATAGAACCCCATGTCCATGGCCCGGCGAACCAGTGTGCGGATGGCTTCTTTGTTATAGCTGATGGGGTATTTCACATACTGGATCTTGCCGCCGTTGCTCAGCTCCCAGAACCGGTATTCCAGATCCTGCTTGCGGATGGGGGTGATATCCTCAGTCACGTGGCAGTGGAACCCATTGCTCACATACTCCCGGTCCGAAACATTTTCCACGATGCCGTACTTCTTGCGGAACTGTTTGACCTGCAGGCCGCAGAGGTTCTCCGCCGGGGTGGCGTAGATGGCGTAAAGGTTGCCGTCCTCCTCCTTGAACTGGTTGATCTTTTTGTTGATATGCTCCAGCACCTCCAGGGCAAATGCACCGTCCTCCACCAGGGACTTTTTGTTGTAGAGCTGCTGCAGCTCGTTGAAGGCGGTGATTCCAAAGGAGGCGGTAGCTGTCTTTAACAGAGGCTTGATCTTGTCGTGAAGGCCCAGTCGGCCGCCGTAGAATCCGCCCTCACAGTAGGCCAGCGGGTTGGTGGAAGCCTTTAACTCGCCCAGGTAGGCGTAGGTGCGGATGTGAACCCTGCGGATCAGCTCCAAATAATAGTCCAGCACCTCATAGAAGTCCCTGTTCTCATGCCTGGCCTTTGCCAGAATCATGGGCAGGTGAAGGCTCACCACGCCAATGTTGAAGCGGCCCACGAACACCGGGCAGTCCGAGGCATCCGCAGGATACATGCCGCCCCGCTCATACCAGGGAGACAGGAATGCGCGGCAGCCCATGGGGGAAATGATCTTCCCGTACTGTTTGTACATGCCTGCGATATAGCCCTTGCCGGTGAGGGACAGCCAGTCCGGGTACATGGTCTTGCCGGAACACTCGATTCCCGCCTCAAACACGTCCTCCAGCTCCCCTCCCGGCCCGTGGAGCTTCTCATCATAGAGAAATACGATCTTGGGGAACAGCACCGGCTTCTTGTGACCCTTCTTCCCCTCGCCGCCTCCGCGCACCTTTAACATGGTCATGGTGGCCATCTTGGCGAACCGGCTGGTGCCCGTTCCTGCAGTCATGGTGATAAACGGATAATCCCCGCGGCTGGAGGATACGGAGTTAAACTTGTATTCCCAGCCCTGGAAGCCCTGTTCCATGTCTCTCTGGATATCCTTCCAGGCCACCTCCTGGGATGTCTCCCGGGGCAGTCCCAGGCTCATGTATTTCTCAATATACCTGGCAAAGGATTTCTCCGCGTAGGGGGCCAGAATCTCCTCCACACTGGGCACAGTGAAGCCGCCGTACTGCTGGCTGGCCGCGCTGAGCACAATGTCCCCGATCACGTCGAATGCCACGTCCAGGGTCTTGGGCTCATTGTACCACAGGTTCCCCATCTCGAATCCGCCGGTGAGCACAGACTGCACGTCAAACAGGCAGCAGTTCATGGTATCCCGCCTGGCGGACATGTCATGGATATAAATGTATCCCTCCCGGCAGGCCTGAAGCTCCTCAACGGTCATAAAGAACTTCTGGTACAGGGACTTGTTCAGCTCATTGAAAATCAGGCTGCGCTTGGTGGACACCAGGGCGCTGTCCGTGTTGCTGTTCTCCTTGTCTCCGATGTACATGATGGACTGGCTCTTCTTGTAAACATCATCCAGCATCTGCACGAAATCCTGCTTGTAATTGCGGTAATCCCGGTAGCTCTTGGCCACCAGCGGATTCACTTTCTCCAGGGCGCTCTCCACAATGTTATGCATCTGTGAGATCATAATCCGGCCCGTGCCCAGCTCCTCTGCCTTGGACTCCACATACTGGCAGATAAACAGGATCTCCTCCTCCGAAAAATGGATCATCGCCCGCTCCGCGGACTTGCTCACCGCAGCCACCACCTTCTGGACATTGAAATCCTCGGCGGTGCCGTCTTTTTTTATCACTTTTATCTGGTCGTATTTCACTTGGGTCTGCCTCCTGTTCTTGAATCGATATACTATATGTAGTGTTACTTGTCATTCATCTGCACATGATATGTGTATTTTCTATGATATCCTAACATGTCCGGGCGGGCAAGTCAAGATCCTTGGGGAGAAAAAACAGATGCGGTTTCCCGTTGGGAAATGCATCTGTCTTTGAACTATATATGTTGATGGGTTTACGGCTCCCTGGATGCAGTGGCCGCCGCCTCCTGGGCAGCCAGGCCAGTGGAATCATCGTCCTCTTCCTCGTCATCGTCATCGAATTCCAGTTCCAGGAATTCGTGGTCAGGGGCTTTAATGGGCTGCTCATGTTCCGCAGCGCTGACTTCCGGCCTGCTAAACTCACGCTCCCCGGCAGCTAGTTCCAGTTCCGGCTCCAGTTCCGGCTCCATGGCCCCATCCTCAGGATCAATGATTTCCATTTCATCGGAGGCGGCTCCCAGCTCCTGGCCTCCGTTCTCCGAATCGTTAAACTCCAATGCACCGGCGGCTCCCAGCTCCTGGCCCCCGTCCTCCGGATCACTGGACTCCAATTCACCCGCGGCTCCCAGCTCCAACTCCTCGGCACTGTCCTCTACATCCTCAAACTCCAGCTCCTGGACATCAGCCCTGGCCGCCTCTGCCTTCGGCTCCCCGGCGCTGTCCCCGGCCTCCTCCAGTCTCACCTCAGCCTCAGCCCCGCTTTCAGCCTGCACAGACAGGTCCTCCAGCTTCAGCTGCAGCTCCTCCTCCACCTCAGCCTTGATCTCCTCCGCCTGTTCAGGGTTCATGCTGGGCAGGTCGTCGGTGGAGCCTACGCCGAACCTGCGCAGGAACTCCTCGGTGGTGGCAAACAACGCCGGCCGGCCGGGGGCGTCCAGTCTGCCCACCTCGTACACCAGATTGTATTCCACCAGCCGGTTTACCGCATGGTCTGACTTGACCCCACGTATCTTCTCGATCTCCAGCTTGGTCACCGGCTGCTTGTAAGCGATAATCGAAAGGGTTTCCAGAACCACCTCTGTGAGCACCTGTTTCTTGGGCGTGGCTGCCACACGGATCAGATTCTCATAATATTTTGACTTGGTACACATCTGATAGCTGGCTTCCAGCACAATGATCTGCATCCCGCAGTTCTTATTCTTGTCATATCTGGCCTTCAGCCGCTCCACTGCTTTCCTGGCCGTCTCTTTATCCTGGCCAATGGCCGCCGCCAGCTGACGCAGCTCCACAGAGCGGCCCATGGTAAACAGAACGGCTTCAGTCACCGCTTCCTGCTCCTTCTCATTCTGCGTGCGAGGAAACTCCCCCTCGCTGCGCTCTGCGGAACGGTGAGGAAACTCCCCCTCGCTACGCTCAGCGGAACGGGGAATATCCATTTTCAGCTGTCCGGTGTTCTCCACGCTGGTAACCATACCAGCCAGGGTTGTCTTGCCTTCATCCATCATTTCCATATCCTTATCTATTCCGATTCATTCCGGGCATTCCCCCGCTCAATCAGCCAGGTCCTCCAGACCTTCCAGATCCAGTTCTTCCTCCGCGCCCTCCGGCTCCAGAGTCTCAATGTCCATGTCGCCGAAGATCTCCTCCTGGGTCAGCTGGATCTTCCCGATTTTCATCAGCTCCAGCACTGCCAGAAACGTTACCACCACATCCAGCTTGTCCGTCTGCATCTCCAACAGCTGGCGGAAGCTGAACCGCCGGTTCTTCCTGGCGTACCCCATGACAGAGCCTATCTTCTGCTCCAGGCTCACCGGCTCCCTCCGGATGGTGCCGAAATCGCTTCGTATGGGGTCCCGCTTGTCCTCCTTGCGCTTCATTACCTGCTCAAAAATCCGCTTCAGCTTAGCCAGGGTCAGGCCGTCCAGCAGATTGTCCAGATCCACAGGCGGCTCATACTTGGACACCTCCGGCGGCACGGTGGGATCTTTAAACAGCAGCCGCTGGGCCCCATCCTCACGCTTGGCCAGCTCGTCCGCCATATACCGGTAGGTCTTGTACTCCAGCAGGCGCCGCACCAGCTCCACGCGGGGATCGATCTCCTCGCCCTCCTCGTCCACTTCCTTGGGCAGCAGCATCTTGGCCTTGATGTCCAGCAGGGTGGCGGCCATCACCAGAAACTCGCTGACGATGTTTAGGTCCTCCCGCTCCATGTTCCGCACATACTCCAGATACTGGTTGGCGATCTCCGCAATCGGAATATCATATATATTGACCTTATTCTTTTCAATCAAATGCAGAAGCAGATCCAAAGGTCCCTCAAAATGCTCCAGCTTATATGAAATCTGTTCCATACAACCTCTTTAACCAATGACGTATATTACACCGGCCCGGAGATCATACCTCTCAAGGCGCGCTCAATAGCGTGTTTTAAACACGCTCTGGTGTTTATCTTACCATAAAAACCACACAGCCGCTACTTCTTTTTCAGACGCACAACCACCAGCTGCGGCCGGTTGTTCAGCCGTATGTTGATCGAATGAGTCCCCAGTCCGCGGCTGACGATCATGCGTTTGCCGTTTTCCTCAAAATCCCCCGCACACCAGGGCAGGAAGAACTGGTACTGGGGCGTCATCACCCCGCCAACGCCCGGAATCCGTATGGTCCCCCCATGGAAATGCCCGGCCAGGGTCAGATCAGCGCCCCAGCCTCTGTATTCCTTAAAATACATGGGCGAATGGGCCAGCAGTATCTGGTATCTCCCGTCCTCCCTCAGCCGGCCCAGCTTCCTGGACAGATACCCGGGCGGCATGGGGTCCAATCTCTGGAACAGCGCCTTATTATAGAAGCTGCGGTCCAGATCCACGCCTGAGATCCGCACGTCCTCCCCCCAGTCAGCCCCCTCATCCGCCAGATACCGGACGCCCATCTTCTCCAAACGGCCCCGGTACTCCTCATACAAGCTGCCATAGGTGTCCCGCTCCCATATCATCCGGTTCTCATGGTTGCCATTGCCGCAGTAAACTGGATAATCCGTCGCCAAGCGGCGGATCAATGCCAGCGGAATCCTCACATCCCGTTTCCCCTTGGTCACCATCATGTCGCCGCCGATCAGCACTGCGTCCGGCCTTACGCCGCGGATGGCAGCCAGAAGTCCCTCATTGGCTGTTCCAAACTCATTGCTGTGAAGGTCAGACAGAAACACCACGGTCTTGTCCCTTTGGATTTTATCTGAGGATATCACATACTCCTCTGTGGAAAGTTTCTTTTTCTCATATTCCGAACGCGCCAGGCAGGCCAGTCCAACTGCTCCTGCCGCGGCTCCTGCTTCCAGCCACAATCTGATTTCCTCCTGATATTCCGCTGCTTTAACGTAACTGCCCTTAAGCTTCAAATTCAAAAAATCCCGTCTCAAACAGATCAATCACATCCAGCAGACTGTCGCACTTGGCTGTGAGCCTGGACACCAGCTCCGGCCCGGGGATGCTCAGATCCGGCACCATCACGGATAAGAAGCCGCCGTTAATTGCCCCGTTTACCCCGTTGAAACTGTCCTCCAGCACGATGCATTTCCCAGGCTCCTCCCCCAGTCTACCGGCCGCCAGGCAGAAGATCTCAGGGTCCGGTTTGGCGTGCTTCACCATCTCGCCGTATGCAAACTCATCAAAATATTCCCACAGCCCCGCGCCCTTCACATTCTGCTCCGTCCAGTGGCTGCTGCTGGAAGTGGCCACCGCCGTCTTGCAGCCATGGTCCTTCAGATACACCAGAAGCTCCCGCAGCCCCTTCATCACAGGCACTCCATTCTCCTGGATCTGCTGGTAGGAATATGCCCTCTTTTCCGCCAGGAATTCCTCACAGGGAAATGTTTCCCCGAACAGCTCTCTCAAAAGCCGCATGGCCGTATCCGGCTTGCCGCCCCGCAGGGCATCGAAAAAGGAAGTGTCCACCTTGATGCCATATTTCCCGCCCACCTTGTCCCAGGCCTCCACAGACAGGCGCTCCGTGTCAAACATCAGCCCGTCCTGATCAAAGATCACCGCTCTAACCTTATGTCCCATATCCTTTATTTCCTCTTTCTTTCACCATTCTTTTGTCTCAGATAGTATCATAGCATAAGTGGCGGAATTTTCAACATTCAAAAGAAGATTTCTCATCCCCCCGCGCTATAGAAAACCATCCATAAACATGCTATAGTAAGACTATACTTAACATACTTTTGGGGGAAACATATGAAACAAGTTAATTGCGTCATTGATATCAATGCACACATTCAGGATTTGAAATGTAATATCCGCATCGAAAACGGTTTACCAGTAGCTCACATCGGCTTTCAAAATCTGGGCTATGGAGTAATCACTGCCATCAAATTCAAGGCCATGGCATTTAATGAAAACGGAGACACCGAATTGATTGATGGTAAAGAGAAATTCTACCTCATTATTCAGGATATCCATGTTGAGGAAAATCAAGCCTCATGCAGCATTCAAGTGACCCTTCCCAACCCGGCGGTGAAAAAGCTGACTCTGGAAGAAGGCCAGATATATCTTGCAGACAGTACGGTTTTAACTTACCCGGGAAAGCACGATGTTTCTTTTGAACTCCTGGAGTTTGACCCGGAAAATGACGCGGAGCAGGAACAGCTTCAGGCACTTAAGCTCAAATACGGAATAGATTTTATATATAAACCAGCTGCATTTGACGTGGGCTGGATCTGCGGCTGCGGACAATTTAACAAACCAGAATTTGATACCTGCATGTGCTGCCACCTTCCCAAGGCCGAGATCCTTAATTCATGTACAAAAGATCAGTTGGACGCGGCCGTTAATACCTTCAGGCTTGCAAAAAAGCAACATGCGAAACAATATATGACATCCTTAGATGAAAGCAATGAAAATGATTACGCCGTGGTGTATGGTTCTCAAACGCCCCAGGAACCGGCAGTGCCACCATCTGCCCCTCCGTCAGGCCTGAAAAAACCGCTTAAAACAGCGCTGCTGGCTGCCGCGGCTGCGGTCGTCATTCTGGCTGCTGCGCTGGGTTACAACGAAGTACAGAAAAAACAATTGAAGGAGGATCTGCAGAAAGAATGGATGGCCCTGGCTGACAGTATCATCAAAGTATTGGAATTTTCTGACGACAGGGTTGAATACCGGCTTGAGACAGGATATGCATGGCTGGATATGACTGTAGATACATTCGACTATAAGGTTGTTACCGGCAGCAAAATCAAGATAAAACAAAATGGACTCAAATACACAACATACACGATTGAATTCAGCAAAGACAAATCTAGGATGACCATTACACCAGCAGTCACAACCGTGGATTCCAGTGAAGTCTGGTACAATCTGGATTAAACATAACTTAGCAGAAAAAGCGGAAGCAGCCTCCTGGCCCTTCCGCTTTTTCTCAACATCTCAAAATCAGTTCAGGCACCAGGGCGCCATCTCCACCCGCACAAAATATCCCTGCTCATGCTTGCACACCGGACACTTCTGGGGAGCCTCGGTACCGTAGTGGATATGGCCGCAGTTTAAACATACCCAGCCGGTCTCCACATCGGAGATGAACAGCTTTCCGCTTCCTAAAAGATCCGCCAGGTAGTTAAACCGCTCGCCATGGGTCTTTTCAATTGCTGCAATCATATGGAAGGTAGCCGCAATCTGGTCAAACCCTTCCTTCTTGGCAATGTCGCCGAAGGACTTATAGACCACATCATGCTCCTCATACTCATTGTGGGTAGCTGCGTTTAACTGGGCCAGGGTATTCTGCTCCAGATCCACCGGATAACCTCCGTCTATGAATATGGTCTCCTTATCCAGCGGCTCTAAAAACTTATAAAAAATCTCCGCATGCTCCTTCTCCTGGTTGGCTGTGTAGGTATCTTCTGAGATTTGGCCAAACCGGCCGCAAAAGTATATCGGTTCCGCGCCTGGCTTTCCCCTGCAAACGCCCGCATCAGATTTTTCGCTGTCTCACTTGACTTAAAATCAGCCATCGTAATTCCTCCTTCAATGATAAACAATTTAATACTGTTATCATCTCCTGGAATCTTCTGGTTTATTCCCAGTTTGTAGCATTTTTTCACATATCCTTTACTGTTATCTGAATATGATCCACAATTGGCTGCATAAAATCCTCCTTATCTGCACAACAATCAGCTGGTAAGCCAGTAACCCGTCCCGTCCTTGGTCCGCTCCATATATCCATACATTATCAGATAGCGCCTGATCTCGGTATAGTCCTCATAGATGGGCTTCAGGATCTCATTGACCTCTTTTTCGCTGTACTTCCTGCCGGCCTCAAACTGCTCCGCTATCTTTCCCAGGATAACCACTTTCTTTTTCTCCTTGGAGGTAAAGGTTTTCAGCACCAGGGGGTCCGTGCTGCTGAAAAATGCCTCAATGATCTGCTCCTTCTCCTGCAATGTGATCAGATACCGGTCATCCACATAGACCGCCTGGTTGTGAATGGGGATCATCTGGTCCTCCGCCTTCCCTTCATCTTCAAAAATCTGCTCATACACCGCCAGATAAAACTTTGCCTGCTTGGCCTTCTCCCGGAAGGTAAAACGCTGGCGGCGGATGGTTGCCTCCGTCACATTTAACTGTCTGGCCATCTCCCTGTCCGATGTGCCCGCGTAGAAAAGGGCCAGCAGCTCCTTCTGGTTGCCGGTTAAGGTGTTGTATTTCGTGTCCGCGTATAACAGCTGGGCCAGACTGCCCTTATGGGCAGACCTGATATGCCTGGCTGCCGCCGGTTCCGCCATATAGAAGCCGCCGTCCATCTGAAAGATCTGGCCCGCCTGATATGTCTGGCCGCAGTAATTGCAGACATAGGCATCCTGTTCCTTGTCGTAATGATATCCGTTCTTTAGTTCACCCAGTGACATTTTTCCATAGTCCATTACTTACGCCTCCTCGTTATGGATAAACATATAATATATT
>URUZ01000153.1 GCA_900551225.1 uncultured Clostridium sp. | reverse complement strand
GCACCGAGCTGGCGATCTCCGAGAGCCAGGAGCGCATGGCCGTGGTGGTGGCCCCCGGGGACGCGGAGGAGTTCATCGCCCGGGCCCAGGCGGAGAACCTGGAGGCCTATCAGGTGGCGGTGGTCACCGAGCGCCCCCGCATGGTCATGCGCTGGCGGGGGGAGGTCATCGCCGACCTGTCCCGGGCCTTCCTGAACTCCAACGGCGCGGTGAAGCACGCCAAGGCGGCGGTGCCGGAGCGGATGCCGGGGGACATGGCCCCCTATCTGGAGCCCCGGTTCAACAGCCTGCGGGAGATGGCCGCCAGCCTGAAGTGCGCCTCCCGCCGGGGGCTCACCGAGCGGTTCGACGGCTCCATCGGCACGGGGAGCGTGCTCATGCCCTTCGGCGGCAGGACCCAGCGGACCCCCGCCCAGGCCATGGCCGCCCTCCTGCCCGTGGAGCCCGGCCAGAGCACCGAGCAGGCCAGCGTCATGGCCTGGGCCTTCGACCCGGAGGTCATGGCGCTGGACCCCTATACCGGGGCCCACGACGCGGTCTACACCTCTGTGGCCAAGCTGGTGGCCGCGGGGGCCGACTACCGGAAGGCCTATCTGACCCTCCAGGAGTTCTTCGAGAAGCTGCGGGAGGACCCCCGGCGCTGGGGCAAGCCCTTCGCCGCCCTGCTGGGGGCTCTGGACGCCCAGCTGGAGCTGGGTGCGGCCGCCATCGGCGGCAAGGACTCCATGTCCGGCTCCTTCCTGGACCTGGACGTGCCCCCCACCCTGATCTCCTTCGCCATCGCCCCGGTCCAGGCGGGGCAGGTCCTGTCCCCGGAGTTCAAGGCGGCGGGGCACCCGGTCTGCCTCTTTGCCCCGAAGGACGGCGCAGAGGGGGCGAAAGCGGCTTGGGAGAGCTTCCATTCCCTGTGCCGGGCCGGGAAGGTCCGGGCGGCTTGGGCGGTGGAAAATGGCCTGGCCGAGGCTGTGATGAAGATGTCCTTCGGCAACGGCGTCGGCTTCCGGGCCGATGAGGCGGCGGTGAGTTGGCATACCCTGTGCCCCGGCGCCATCGTGGCCGAGCTGGACGGGGACGTGGACAGCCCCTATGCCGTGAAGCTGGGCGTCACCACGGAAGAGCCGGCGATCGTGATCGGCGGCGACTTTGCCCCCATCGACGAGCTGCTGGCCCTGAACGAGGGGGTGCTGGAGGCCGTCTACCCCAGCCGCACCCCCGCCCAGGGGGCGGTGGAGGCCATTTCCTGGGAAAAACGGTCCCCGGCGGTGTGCAGGGCCAAGACGGCCCGGCCCAAGGCCGTGATTCCCGTCTTCCCCGGCACCAACTGCGAGTATGACACGGCCAACGCCTGCCTCAAGGCGGGCATCCAGCCCGAGATCGTGGTGGTGCGGAACCTGACCTCCGACCTGCTGGGCCAGTCGGCCCAGGCCCTGGAGGCGGCCATCCGGGGGGCCCAAATGGTGGTGCTGCCCGGCGGCTTCTCCGGCGGCGACGAGCCCGACGGGTCCGCCAAGTTCATCTGCTCCTTCCTGCGCAACCCCCGGCTCACCGACGCCGTCCACGACCTGCTCCAGGACCGGGACGGGCTGATGCTGGGCATCTGCAACGGGTTCCAGGCCCTGGTGAAGCTGGGGCTGGTGCCCTACGGGGAGATCCGGCCCATGGACGAGGGGTGCGCCACCCTGACCTACAACGACATCGGCCGGCACCAGAGCCGGTACGTCACCACCCGGGTGGCCTCGGTGAACTCCCCCTGGATGCTGAAGAGCCGGGTGGGGGACCTGCACACCATCCCCATCTCCCACGGCGAGGGCAAGTTCGTGGCGCCCCAGGGGCTGCTGGACCGGCTCATCGCCAACGGCCAAGTGGCCACCCAGTACGTGGGGCCGGATGGTACACCCGCCATGGACATCGACGTGGACCCCAACGGGTCGGTGATGGCCATCGAGGGCATCTTCTCCCCGGACGGGCGGGTGTTCGGCAAGATGGGACACTCCGAGCGGACCGGGCGGTTCGTGGCACGGAACATCGTGGGGGACAAGGTGCAGCCTCTCTTCGACAGCGGCGCGGAATACTTCAAGTGATCGTTGGGACCGGGCGCCTTTTTTGGCGCCCGGTCCTTCCGCCGCCCCTCGGCATATGGGCGGCAAGACTTGGTGGCAGTTGCTTTCTGACTGGCGCCAACCATGCCGCACGAGTTTAAGCGCCGCTTTTGGCTTTCAGACCATTGACAGCCCGGACAAGGACGTGGGGACCGCCGCCCTCGGCGGTCCATCCCCCGGCCTTCGTCCACCCCCGCCGATCTTTACCCTTTTTTAATCTTTCATTCAGGACAGTTATAGGTACAAAGCGTAAGATGAGGACAACAAATCAAGGAGGTCGTTCTCATGTTCACCTTTGCTATCTGCACCGTGGCCGGCGTCATCGCCCTGGCCGTCTTCCTGCTCCTGTTCACCGTGGTGGGCCTGCCCCTGATGCTTGTGCTGGGTCTGGCGCCCTGGGCGCTGGGGGTGTTCGGCATGGTCCTGCTCATCAAAGGCCTGCTGGAAAAGCCCTTCGCCATCGCCAACCTGACCCCCGCCGCCATCGCACTGGGCCTGTCCGTCGTCCTGCGCTGGATCTTTTGACCATAAGTTCTTACCTTTTTCTGATGATCTCTTCTGATTCCTTGACGGAGACGCTCCTTCTTGGCTATAATGATAGCAAAGAAGGGGGGATGGACATGGAAGCCGATATCCTGGTGGTGGACGACGAGCCGGAGATCGCCGACCTGGTGGAGGTCTATCTCAAAAGCGAGGGGTTCACCGTCTATACCTGCGGCACCGCCGCCCAGGCCCTGGAGCATGTGGGGAGCCATGCTGTGGATCTGGCCCTTTTGGACGTGATGCTGCCCGACATGTCGGGGTTCATCCTCTGCGGAGAGATCCGCAAGGAGCACCATTTCCCCGTCATCATGCTGACGGCCAAGACCGGGGACATGGACAAGATCACCGGCCTCACCATCGGCGCGGACGACTATATCACAAAACCTTTTAACCCAGTGGTGCTGGGCGCCAAAATCAAGGCGCTGATCCGCCGCAACCAGAAGGTGGCCTACAGCGCCCACAACTACATAACGGCCGGCCCTTTCCGATACAGCAATATGACCCTGGAATTCTTCAAGAACGACCAGCTGATCCAGCTCTCCTCCAAGGAGAATGTGATGATCAAGCTGTTTATCAGCAATATCGGCAGAGTTTTCACAAAAGAGCAGCTGTACGAGCTGGTCTGGGGCAACTCTTTTGTAGATGAAAATGCCATTATGGTATATATCAACCGGCTCCGCAACAAGATCGAAGACAATCCCAAGACACCCCATTATATCAAAACAGTGTGGGGCCTTGGCTATAAATTCACTGTAGACGAATAGGAGAATCATTTATGTCCGATTATCATTTCAGCCAGATCCGCTATAACGACAAACTGGCCCTCCGCCAGATGGAAAGCCTGCTGGCCAAAGAGGGCATTGAGCGGGACGCCAATCTGGATTATTCCGTGGGCCTCTACGATGAGGACTACAATCTGGCCGCCACCGGCTCTGCCTTCGGCAATACCCTGCGCTGCCTGGCCGTGGACAATTCCCACCAGGGAGAGGGCCTGTTAAACCAGGTGATCAGCCATCTGATCGACTATCAGTACAGGCGGGGCATCCTGGATCTGTTTCTCTACACCAAGTGCAATACCGCCCTGTTTTTTAAGGATCTGGGCTTTTATGAGATTGCCAGGGTGGATGGCAAAGTGGTGTTCATGGAGAACCGGAAAGGGGGCTTCGAGCGTTATCTGGAGCGTCTGGCCGAGGAGACTAGATCCAGCGGAATCAATGTGGAACCGGCGGCCGGAACCACCGGCGGCCGGGTGGGCGCCGTGGTGATGAACGCCAACCCCTTTACCCTGGGCCACCGGTATCTGGCAGAGACAGCGGCCGCAGCCTGTGACGTGCTGCATCTGTTTGTGGTGTCTGAGGACGCTTCCCTAGTCCCCTTTGCCGTGCGGGAGCAGCTGGTGAAGGAGGGAACTGCCCATCTGAAGAACATTGTGTACCACCGCACCGAGAGCTATATGATCTCCAGCGCCACCTTCCCATCTTATTTCCTGAAGGATTCGGACACAGTGATCCGTTCCCATGCAATTCTGGACATCACCATCTTTGAGAGGATTGCCGCAGCCCTTGGGATCGGGACCCGGTTTGTGGGCGAGGAGCCATTCAGCGCTGTCACAGGTATCTATAACCAGGTGATGGCCGAGGCCCTGGCCGCTGACGGCATGACCTGCCGGGTGATTCCCCGCAAGGAGGCAGAGGGCCAGGCCATCAGCGCCTCCAAGGTGCGCCAGGCCATTAAGGAGGGGCGTCTGGAGGAAATACGCAGCCTTGTGCCGGAGACCACCTACAGGTATTTTACCTCTGAGGAGGGCCTGAAGATTGTGGAGAAAATACGCGGTACGGCGGATGTGGTGCACTATTGATCGAAAGGAATTATATATGGAAGAAGTGAGTTTAAATGAAATGCTGGACGCAAGGGAGGCCAGGGCCGCTGCCCAGCAGCAGCTTTTGACAGCCCACAAGGTCCCTCTGGTGTGTCTGACCCTGAACATACCCGGCCCTGTTAAGGTTCTGGACCAGGTCCCCCAGGCATTTGAGGAGGGCTTGAACCGGATTGCCTCCGGTCTGAGGGAGAAGCATATACAGATTCTGGAACAGAGGGAGATCCGTGAAAAGACCGGTTACGAGGCGCTATGCAGCGTGGACGGCGACCCTATGGAGCTGAAAGCGGTTATGACCGCCATTGAGGACAGCGGACGTCTGGGCCGGCTTCTAGATATTGACGTGATCCGCACGGACGGCGGGAAGGTAAGCCGCGAGGATCTGGGCTGCCCGCCCAGAACCTGTCTGCTCTGCGGCAAACCCGCCCAGGTATGCGGCCGCAGCCGCAGCCACAGTGTCCCGGAGCTGGTCCGGGAGATTCAGAACATATTAGCCAGTGAGCTGTAACAGCACTGCTTAAGACGGGAGAACCCATGAACCAAGAACAATTCTTACACCTTGTGGAGGAAGCCGCCGCCTGCGGGCTGCTGGAGGAGGTGCGCACCACCCCCAAGCCCGGCCTGGTGGACCTGCATGACAACGGCTCCCACAGAGACATGAACTATGATACCTTTGCGGCCAGCACCGCGGCTGTGGTCCCCTATATTGTGGAGATGGCTCAGGCCGGCTGCGAGCTGCCTGGCGGAATCCAAGATTTATTTCCCGCCATCCGTCCCATAGGCGTGCGCGCAGAGAAAGCCATGTTCAATGCCACAGAAGGCGTCAACACCCACAAGGGGATCATCTTCTCCCTGGGGATCATCGCCGCCTGCCTGGGCTATCAATACCGGCGCAGCGGCAGTATGGCGGCTGAGAAAGTGCTCAATCTGGCCGGACTGGCTGTTAATGACTGGCTGGAACAGGACTTCGAGCGGATGAAGAACCGCCCCCCCGTGACCCATGGCGAGCGTCTGTTCGCCCAGTACGGTTACCGCGGAATCCGTGGCGAAGCCCAGCAGGGTTTCCCTTCCCTCCGCCGGACCGCCCTGCCCGCCATGGTCACCGCGCTGGACACACAGCCGGACGCCAACAGCGCCCATCTGTATGTACTTCTGACCCTGATGGCTCAGGTGGACGACACCAATATACTGATCCGCTCCAACCCGGAGACCCTGGCCTACGTCAAGGAAGTCTCCGGCGCATTCCTTAAGGCCTACCCCATCATCACAGACGCTGCGTTGGAACAACTGGGCCGGATGAACCAGGACTTCATGGACAGGAATATCAATCCCGGCGGCTGCGCAGACCTGCTGGCCATCAGCATCTTTTTTACCAGGTTCAGCCAGCTGCAGCGTCCGAAACGGTGAACCGCCTGCAATCATGCAAAAACGCCGCCCAGATATCCCGGACGGCGTTTTATTCAATCGCTCATGATTCTTTCTGATCATCATCAGCAAACTGCGTGTTTCCATTGTTATTGCCGCAGTAAATCCCTTTTTTCACCGGCGCCATCATAAAGCCAAGCACCATCCCGGCCAGAAGGCAGACTCCCATCACCAGCCGCTTCTCCATCATGTTCCAATCTTTTTCCATGCACTCTCTCATCACAGACTCCTTTCGTCCCGGGCATTTGCTGCCCCTCTGAAAATAGTATAAATCAAACCGCAGAAAATAAACACCCATATGATGAATGTTTTATAAACCGGAAAAACAGGCGCAGGACCCATGTGCACGGTCCCGCGCCTGTTTCTCTGCATTTAACCCCTTGCATTGGCCTTGGCGGCCAGCAGCAGCTCTACCTGTTTCTCCGCCTTCTCAATCCCGCGGATCACTTCATTGCTCTTCATATTATAGCAGCGGTTGGAGGAAAATGTGGGAATCCTGAACTTCATTCCGTCCACATAGAACACAAAGCTTACCAGGCTGGTGCCGCCGGTGATTCCCTTACCATCCTTCACCTCCGCGGAGGTAATGCGGGATGCATTGAGATACTGCACTTTAAAGGGATTGTACCTGCCCACAATGGCTAATCTCCCTTCTTCGGAGTCAATGGCCACCACCGCATTGTAGCTGGTAAAGCAGCTGGTATACCGAAAGCCGTCCGCCTTCATCTGCGCTTCCATCCGCTTCTTTCCAATCGCATAGAATATGGCTCCCAGTGCGAAAAATCCAAGGAAAGCCAGAACCACACCGCCCACAACAGTGAACATCATCTTATCCTGGTCGGTATAGGGAAGGTCTTTTCCGCCCAAAAATGCAGCCAGGCCCGACAGCACCAGACCAGCCACCGGATATACTGCCATGACTGCCCAGTTAACTTTATTAAATTTCATACTTCTCTCTCCCACTTTCTTTTGTTTTAATACGTTATCATTATATCATTAAAAATTGTGGGAGAGTTTTCATTTCATTACATTAACCGCTGCATTTCGTTACATTTTTATCATTTAAATACATTTAAATGCATCGTCTCTTAGTCTATAAACCTTGTCCGATGAGCAGCGGCAGAAAGCTCGCAATCAAGATGATAATTGCGCCGCCTATGCGTGAGGATATCTGGGCAAAGGGCATAAGCTCCATGCGGTCCGCCGCCCCCAGAGTCGCAATGTCTCCGCTTCCTCCCATATTGGCCATGCACAGCCCTGCGGTAATAGCCGATTCAACCGGAAAGAAGCCCAGGGCTTTGCCCATAAACCAGGCGCCCAGCACTGCTCCAATCAATGTCATCAGGGTGAGAAGGACATAGATCAGGCTCATATTCGCAATCACAACCCCCAGATCTGTATAGACATACCCAATCGCAAAATACACAGCAGGGCCAGCGCCCACCTTAATCATAAATTGATACCACTGGCTTAAGTCAGCCTGCAGATCCTCCGGAATCACGTCAAATATTTTACAGACAGCGCATGCCACAATGGTCCATGCATAATAATGGATGCCGGGACAGGCCTTTGCACACAGACGGCCAATCAAAAAGAACATACCCGTCATCACAAAACCGCGCCCCAACGCCATAATTGTGATAGGATTTTTGTCAAATGTCTTCTCCTCCAGGGTGAATCCCCGCATCAACACACCGTTTCCCGTTGTAGACGGCTTCTTTTTACCAATGCTGTTTAAAATGCCGGCGGTTATAACTGCCAGGGCATTCCCAATCACAACCGCGGGCATCAGAAGCGACAGATAATATTCACTCCCCTGGCTGAGCAGGGCTCCATATGTCTCCGAGGTGGGAACCGCCCCCGCAGAGGTTCCGCCGCCCATAATCGGGAGGGCCACAAACAGGATTGCCTGACGCCATCCGTAACCGCTGACCAGTCCGGCCAGCCCTGTGAGTGCGAATGCCCCAAAGATAGCGGCCAGCACAGGAAGAAAATACCGGATACCTGCTTTGATCAAAAGCTTGCGGTCCATGGTCAAAATGCTTCCGCATATCAAGCCTGCCACCACCCAGCCGATATAATCCATATCTTTAACAAAACTGGACAGCATCACCGAGGTGCTCTCCGGCAGAATCTTTGTATATGCAATAATGGCGGCGCCAAAGATAGCTACAAAGCCTCCGCCTCCCAAATACGTTTTGACAAGAGGCGTATTATCTCCTATCTTGACAAGCAACAGCCCCAGAATGGAGCAGAGCGTAAAACCACCCAGGAATCCAGGTGCATTGATATCAAACACCAGCCCCACCAACAGCAATGCCAGCATAATCAGAAAATACTTTGCCGGAATATAACCGAACATGCAATCATTCCAAAAAGAACGCTTCTTTTGTTCTGTACCCATAATTTTTCCCCTTTTCTTGAACATCGTTAACTTGGAAATGTACCTTGAAGGATAGGCATCCGGCAATGCCTGTTTTTTATTTTGGTCTGACCAACCATCACATTTTTAAATTACTCCATTCTTCCTCCGATGTCAACTACTTTTCGCATTTTTGGTAAGACCAATTTGATTTTTGTTAAAATATATGCCAAAAAGTTCTGATTTATTGCTCCCCTGCCGCCACATTTATTTTGCAAAACATACCTGCCTGTGATATACTGGGTAAATAATAAACCAGCACTGCGAGGTCCGGTAATGACGGAAAAAAGGCAAAAAGTTCTGATCTACGAGCAGACAGTTAAAAACATTTTAAATTTAATACGCGAGGAGAACCTGACCATCGGCAACAAGCTTCCACCTGAACGCGAGCTGGCACAGCGCCTGGGTGTAAGCCGCAGCTGTGTGAGGGAAGCGCTGCAGATTCTGGCGGCCAACGATTACCTGAGAATCAAGCGGAGCAGCGGCATTTATATTAATATGGCGAATATTCCGGAAAACATTATATCCCTTAAAAGTATTGAGGACAAGCTGAGCCTCCACGATATACAGGAGCTGCTGGAAACCCGCATTGTACTGGAAACCTACGCAATTAAACAGGCCGCTAAAATCATAACTGAGGAGCAGCTGCAGCAGCTCTATGATACGGAGGACGAGGCTTACCAGGACATTCTGGAGGTGTCGAGGAAGGGTGAACGGCCCTTTGGCCAGCCCAGTGTGATCCTGGAACACATGCTGGTGCAGATCCAGCCAAACCACTACATCACAGACTTCCACCGCAGAATCTGCACCATCTGGCGTGACTATCTTGACACCCATAATTATGTGACTATGCCGCCGGCCAAACGCCACCGTGACCATCTGGCTATACTGAGGGCTGTCAGCGAGAATAACCCGGCCAAGATTGACCGCTATGTCTCCATACATCTGATGGATACCTATGACAACATTGCACTTTTAATCGAAGAATTGAATCAGGAGATATGATTGCTTCTGATTCTTCAAAGACAGCGGACCGGAGGTCTGCTGTCTTTTTGGTATAACCATTTTATAGATAATTTTTATTTTGGTAAGACCAATTAGTAATATTCACCAATTTTCCGTACCGTTTTTCAGCACTATCCCACTTTACATTCATGCAGGTAAAAATCTATAATAAAACATGAAACAAACTGTTTCTATACAGACCCGGCAGTCTGTATTCTTATCCGGCTATTTCATTCTGACCATCCTTACATCTGCTGACCATCACATCATACGGTTCCTGTTAAACGGGCCGTTCATACCCAATCAAATATAAAAGGAGAACTATGCTATGAAGATAAAAGATATCCAGATACTACCGGTCAACAGCTTCCTTTACGTCAAGGTAATCACTGATGAAGGGCTGGAAGGAATCGGAGAATCGGGGGCATGGGGATTTTTAAACGCCTCTGCTGAGGCTGTAGAATCATTTAAAACCTACCTGATCGGCCAGGACCCACTTGATATTGAGCATCACTGGCAGTATATGTACCGCTGCTTTCATTTCCGCGGAGCGGCCATCATGGGGGCCATCAGCGCCATCGATATCGCGCTTTGGGACATTGCCGGCAAATATTTCGGCGTGCCGGTATACCGTCTCCTGGGCGGCAAATGCAGGGACAAGATCCGTACCTACTACCATGTCAGCGGTTCCACCACAGAGGAGCTGCTAAACAATGTCATAAAAGCAAAGGAAGCCGGCTACAATGCGGTGGGACATCTCTCACCATTTCTGGACGAACCGCGCAGCCTTCCCTACAGCGGAAGCTACTCCCGCATGATAAACGAAGCGGTGGACCGGGTACGCCTGATGCGCGAGGCCGTGGGGGATGATATGGATTTCTGCCTGGAACTGCACCGCAGGATGAAGCCGGGGGAGGCAGTTGCGTTTGCCCGGAAGGTGGAGAAATACACCCCCTTCTTCCTGGAGGACCCCACAACACCGGATAATTTTGACTCTATGGCCCTGATTGCCAGCAAAAGCAATGTTCCGATTGCAACCGGCGAGCGGATTCACACCATCCAGGAGTTTGAGATGCTGTTATCCCGCAACGCCATGTCCTATGTCCGGACCAGCGTCTGCATCTGCGGCGGAATCTCAGGAACACGCAAAATCGCCGCCATTGCCGAGGCCCACAACGCCATGATCGTCCCCCACAACCCCCTCAGCCCAGTGAGCACTGCCGCCTGCCTTCAGATTGCGGCTGCAACAGAGAATTTCGCCATCCAGGAGCTGCCGGACCACAGCGGCATCTCAGCCACCGAGCGGTATACCAGCACCAATAAAATGGACCAGCATGGGTTCCGCCAGAGCGATATGGTAACGTGGGTTCCGACCATAGAAAACGGCTATGCACTGCTGCCTGAGGAGCCGGGAATCGGAGTGTCGCTGGTAAAGGACGTTGAGAAGAAATATCCATTTAAACGCAGAACTATCAACACACGCCTTCATGAGGATGGTTCTGTTGTGGATCAGTAGCGGATATTGGGGCGCGGAAGGGGTACGCGGACGTTGGCTGGTGTATTGGCCGGGAAAAAGAAAAAAAGACATCCAAGAGCTTAAGATATTCCCATAATATGGTTATTCACCTGAAATAGAGGGAGCAGTAAATGCACCTTACTTCAAGAATGTCTTAAGCCTTCGGATGTCCTTTTCTTTTTCTCGCGCCTGGATGCGTCAGCGGGCGGTCTTATACCCAGTGGGTGAGAGCCAGGGGCTGCGGGCGGGAAGGTTCGGGGGCGTGTGCAGGCGCATTAGTAATTCTTGGGCTCCGGCAGTGCAAAATGAGGGGACGAACGAATGCCTCAAAGCATGAGTTCGAGCGGTCGCTGAGCTGAGAAGCCCTTCAGGGGTTCTC
>URUZ01000152.1 GCA_900551225.1 uncultured Clostridium sp. | reverse complement strand
GTCCCGCGCCGGGCGTATCCGCAGGTCCCGCGCCGTGCGTTTCCGCAGGTCTCTCGCTGTGCGTATCCGCAGGTCCCTCGCAGGGCGTATCCGCAGGTCCCGCGCTGTGCGTATCCGCAGGTCCCGCGCCGTGCGTATCCGCAGGTCCCGCGCTGTGCGTATCCGCAGGTCCCGCGCTGTGCGTATCCGCAGGTCCCTCGCTGTGCGTATCCGCAGGTCCCGCGCCGTGCGTATCCCCGGGCCTCACGCCATGCGTATCCCCGCCCCCATCTGGGCGCTCCCACACCATTGCATGTTCCGCATACCAGAATTCAGCGCCCAGGGCTTCCAGCGTTTTCAGCGCGCCGGGGCTGTTGCCGTCTGTGATAAAGCAGAACTCGGGTTCCATATCCAGGGCCAGGGCCTCCGCCTCCAGGCGTTCCAGCAGCCGGGTAAAGCAGCCCTGCCTCCGGCGGTCCGGGCGGGTGAAGGCATAGCATTCCCAGACATTTTCCTGGAAGAATACAGCCAGCGCCCCAATCAGATCATTCCCCTCAGCCAGCAGGCAGAACATGTCCCCGTCCAGAGGGCAGGAGAGGGAGAGGCCCTCGGCAGATTTACACAGCTGGGTCAACTGGGCCAGCTGCTCTGACTGCAGGCCTGTAAGTCGGTTTGTACAGGTTATTTCCATGATATTTTCCACGCTTATTTCCTTTCCACAGGGGTTACTGATCAACATTGTACTCCTTAATAAGGCCCCAGGCAACCAAAAGGCTGTGAAAAGCTCTTTTTTATAGTCTTGCGCACTGGAAATATGGGTGGTAGAATAATACGGTGCAAAGGAGAGAAGATAAATGAAATATGTAAAACAGATTGCGATTATCTGGGGATTTACCATGACGGGAGAACTGCTCCACGCGCTGCTGCCGCTTCCGGTTCCAGCCGGCGTGTATGGACTGTTCCTGCTGCTGGGTGCGTTGATGACCGGTGTTGTGAAGCTGGAGAGCGTCCAGGGCACGGGGAATTTTCTGATTGATATTATGACGCTGATGTTTATTCCGGCAACAGTGGGCCTGATGGAGTACGCGCCGCAGATCCGTCAGGTATTTGTGCCGTTTTTTATTGTGGCGGCCTGCTCCACCCTGGCCGTGATGGTGATCACAGGCCGCACAGCCCAGGGCATCATGAGATACCAGGAGAAACATAAAAAGTCAAAGGAGGGCCAGGATCATGAAGGAGATGCTTGATCAGTCCCTGGGCCAGTCCCAATACTTTGGGCTGGCTATCAGTGTGGCAGCCTATCTGCTGGCTGTGTGGCTGAAGAATAAGACGAAGCTGGCGATTTTAAATCCCCTGCTGATATCATCTGCCATGATAATTGGCTGTCTTTTATGCTTAGGAATGGATTATGAGACATATAATAAGGGTGCCGGATTTTTAAGCTGGCTATTGACGCCGGCCACTGTCTGTCTGGCCATCCCTCTCTACAAGCAGCTTCACATGCTGAAAAAGCATGGGCTGGCCGTAGCGGCCGGCATATCAGCCGGGGTAGCGGCCAGCGCGGTCAGCATTTTCCTGCTGTGCAGGCTTCTGGGGCTTGGACACACCCACTATGTGACCCTGCTGCCCAAGTCCATCACCACGGCCATTGCCATGGGTGTCAGCGAGGAGGCCGGAGGAATCGTGACCCTGACGGTTATGAGCATCCTGCTGACCGGCGTGATGGGGAGCATTATGGCCGAGGCAGTGTTAAAACTGTTTAAAATCACCCATCCTGTTGCAAAGGGCCTGGCCCTTGGAACCAGCGCCCATGCGGTGGGAACCACCAGAGCCCTGGAGATGGGGGAGGTGGAGGGAGCCATGAGCAGCCTGTCCATCGCAGTGGCCGGACTGATGACTGTGGTGGTGGTGCCGCTGGTGGCGAATTTTATATAGAGACCCGCAGGCAAAGTGACCCGAAAGGAGATTATAATTGATGAAAAAACGCAGTGAAGTGGACGAACAATATACATGGAAGCTGGAGGACATGATACCTTCTGATGAGGCCTGGGAGAAGCTGTTCCAGGAGGCCGGCCGGGAGATTCAGAAGTACGGAGCGTTTAAGGGCAGGCTTGGGGATTCGGCCCAGACTCTCTATGAAGCCCTGAAGTTTGACGATGAGACCTCCCTGAATATTGAGCGGCTGTATGTGTACGCCAGAATGCGCTCAGACCAGGACACGGCCCAGCAGAAATATCAGGAAATGTTCGGCCGGGCCCAGTCCCTGTCCTTCGAAGCAGCGGAGCGCTCCTCCTATCTGGTTCCGGAGATCCTGGCAATCCCTGAGGATGTGCTGAAACAATACATGGAAGCGGGAACCGGCATAGCGGTCTTTAAACGCATGATGGAGATCATCCTGAATAAGCGGGACCACACCCTCTCAGCGGATATGGAATCCCTGCTGGCCCAGTCCTATGAGGCCACCCAGGGCGCTTCCCAGATCTTCACCATGTTCAATAACGCGGACGTGAAGTTCCCTGTCATCACAGGGGAGCACGGCCAGGAGATCCGCATCACCCACGGAAATTATATCTCCCTGATGGAGCACAAGGACCGCAGAATCCGCAGGGATGCATTTATGGCCCTGTACGGCGTGTACCGTCAGTTCCAGAACACCCTGGCTGCGGCATTTTCCGCCAATGTGAAGCAGGCGGTGTTCTATGCCAAGGCCAGAGGCTACGCCTCCAGCCGTCAGCATTCCCTGGCGGAGAACGAGGTGCCGGAGCTGGTCTACGACAACCTGTTGGAGGCGGTGAAACAGAATCTTCCCCTGCTGCACCGTTATGTGAAGATCCGCAGGGAGGCTCTGGGCCTGGATGAAATCCATATGTACGACCTGTAC
Source organism: uncultured Clostridium sp. (assembly GCA_900551225.1). GTDB lineage: Bacteria > Bacillota > Clostridia > Lachnospirales > Lachnospiraceae > Enterocloster. The sequence continues at coordinate 8,532 of URUZ01000152.1, read as the reverse complement.
GTACCGATGGTCTCCGGCGTGGACCGCGCCTACACCTTCGAGGAGGCTAAATCCATAGTGGAGGAGGGGCTGGCGCCTCTGGGGGAGGAATACCTGGGCATTCTCAGACAGGGCTTTGAAGAACGCTGGATCGATGTATATGAAAATGAGGGCAAGCGCAGCGGGGCTTACTCCTGGGGCGCTTACGGGTCCCACCCCTATGTGCTGCTGAACTTTGACGGCACCCTGAACAATGTGTTTACCCTGGCCCATGAGATGGGGCATGCCATCCACTCCTACTATTCCGATGCAGGCCAGCCCTTTGTGTATGCCGGTTACAAGATCTTCGTGGCGGAGGTGGCATCCACCTGCAACGAGGCCCTTCTGATCCGCCATCTCCTTGGAAAGACAGAGGATGTGCAGGAAAAACGGTATCTGATTAACCATTTCCTGGAAAGCTTCAGGGGAACCCTGTTCCGCCAGACCATGTTTGCCCAGTTTGAGTTCATGGCCCACCAGAAGGCCCAGTCGGGAGAGACGCTGACCGCCCAGGCTCTGGGTGAGATGTACCATCAGCTGAACGCAGACTATTTCGGCCCGGAGATGGTGGTAGATCCTGAGATTGACCACGAGTGGGAGCGGATTCCACATTTTTACACACCGTTTTACGTATACCAGTATGCCACCGGTTTCTCGGCAGCCGTGGCCATCAGCAGCCGGATTATGAGCGGCGATGAGACTGCTCTTGCCGGTTACAGGAAGTTCCTTCAGGGAGGCTGTTCCCTTCCGCCCATCGACCTTTTGAAGCTCTGCGGAGTGGATATGTCCACCACCAGGCCGGTGGAGGAGGCGCTGAAGGTATTCGGAGACCTGCTGGATGAGTTCTGCAGCCTGCAGTGACAGCAGCCGGCGGTCTGCATGGCAGCCATTGGCAGCAGCCGGCGGTCTGCATGGCAGCCAGTGACAGCAGCCGGCGGTCTGCATGGCAGCTATTGGCAGCAGCCGGAGTGGCGCGGCGGATGAACCCGCGCCCCATGAAAACGTAAGAAAAGGAGAATGATAGATGACAACCCAGGCCAGAGTAAGAAAGCAAGTGGATCTGCTGCATGGCAGCCCGGGAAAAAGCCTGCTGCTGTTTGCAGTCCCCATGATTCTGGGCAACCTGTTCCAGCAGTTTTACAACATGGCGGATTCCATGATAGTGGGGAATTTCGTGGGGGAGGACGCCCTGGCGGCGGTGGGGGCTTCCTACGCTCTGACCAATGTTTTTATCATGATTGCCATTGGCGGAGGAAACGGCGCCTCTGTTATTACTTCCCAATATCTGGGAGCTAAACAGTATAACCGGATGAAAACCTCCATCTCCACGGCCCTGCTCACCTTGCTGGTGGTGAGCCTGCTGCTGGGGGGCTTCGGATTTATAAGGAACGGGGATATTCTGCGGCAGCTGAATACCCCGGCGGATATCATGGACCAGGCGCAGCTGTACCTGGGGATCTATTTCCTGGGAATGCCCTTTCTGTTCATGTACAATGTACTGGCAGCCATTTTTAACGCCATGGGTGATTCCAGAACGCCCCTTTACCTGCTGATTTTTTCATCTCTGCTCAATGTGCTCCTGGACATCCTGTCCGTAACTGTTATGGGCATGGGCGTGGACGGCGTGGCCATAGCGACTGTGGCTGCCCAGGGAGTATCGGTCTGCATTTCCTTCTTCCTGATGATGCGCAAGCTCAGGGGGTATCAGGGGGAGGACGAGCCGTTCCGTTTCTTTGACGCCCGGATGCTGGGATCAGGGACGAAGATAGCGGTTCCCTCCATCTTACAGCAGTCCATCGTGTCCATCGGCATGCTGCTGGTGCAGTCTGTAGTCAACAGCTTCGGCTTCCAGGCCCTGGCCGGATATTCGGCGGGCAGCCGCATAGAATCCCTGTGCATTGTGCCCATGATCGCAACGGGCAACGCGGTGTCCACCTTTACTGCGCAGAATATCGGCGCCGGTCAGACGGAACGGGTGAAGCAGGGCTACCGCGCAAGTTATGTGATTGTGGGCGCATTCGCCGCTGTGCTGGCTCTGACGGTGGCGCTGTTCCACGGCCCAATTATCTCCAGCTTTTTAAAGGGCAACACCGACTCAGAGGCTTTTGCCACGGGTGTGGGGTACCTGTCTTTCATTGGCTGGTTCTTCATATTCATCGGCCTCAAGACCTGCACGGACGGGGTGCTGAGGGGCGCCGGGGATGTGCTGATGTTCACGGTAGCCAACCTGGTGAACCTGGCAATCAGGGTATTCACTGCCTTCCATTTTGCCCCAATATGGGGTGTGGCGGCCGTGTGGTATGCGGTTCCCATGGGATGGCTGGCCAACTATTTAATATCCTTTTCCTGGTATCTGACGGGGAGATGGAAGAAGAGACGGCTGATATAAGCCGATGGTGGAACCCTGGTTTTGCGAGCGCTTCACCACATACAAGAGAAGGGGCCGCTGCATTTAACCGCAGCGGCCTCTGAATTTATCGCTTTAATGCTTCAATGTCTCCGGACTGGATATAAGGCAGAGCCTCCGACAGCCTGTCAGCCGGCCAGTCCCACCATTTCAGTTCCAGCAGTGTTTCGATCACCTGGTCCGGGAAACGTCTCCGGATGGGTTTGGCCGGGAGGCCTCCTACGATCGTGTAGGGCGGCACGTCCTTTGTCACAACAGCCCGCGCGCCGATGATGGCGCCGTCGCCAATGGTGACTCCTGCCAGGATGGCGGCTTCGTAGCCGATCCACACATCATTGCCGATGACAATATCACCTTTGTTGTCCCATGCAGCCTTTGGGCTCATGCCGTGTTCCCATGCCTCGTAAAAGAGAGGGAAGGTGTAGGTGGACAGGGACTGCAGTGTGTGGTTGGCGCTGTTCATCAGGAATTTTGCGCCGCAGGCAATGGAACAGAATCTGCCGATTACAAGCCTGTCATTGTTGATGGGATAGTGGTAAAGCACATTATTCTTCTGGAAGTCCCTTGGGTCGTGGACAAAATCATTGTAGATCGTATAGTCACCGATCTGGATATTGGGACCCTGGACTACATTTTTCAGATATACAATCTGAGTATCACCCGTTCTGGGGTATATTTTTGTGTGATCTGGAATAGCCATTTTAATCTCCTTATATTCTTAGTATGAGTCAGACCATTCCAGATAATGCAATGCAGCGTTTCACTGTCATTTCCCCCTTCTTAAATATTAATATGTGAAGCCCTTCTAAATCAGAAAACGGAAGGGCTGCATCACCACTCCAACCACTGCCCAGGCTGCCCGTTTCCAGAGGGGGACCGTGGCCACTGTGACGTGGTCCGGTATCTGGTAGCTGCCGTCCGGCAGCAGGAGCCGGCAGTCCTGCTCATAGGAAGCCATCAGGCTGTCCAGCTCTCCTGCCAGCTGCGGGCTCTGGATCACCAGCATAAGCTCTGTGTCCATGTAGGTGCTGCGCAGGTCAAAATTGTAGGAGCCCACGATGGCCAGCTCCCTGTCAATCACCACGGATTTCCCATGGTAGGAGGTGCCGCCATCATATTCCAGAATGGAGACTCCGGTGTCCGCCATGTTCTGCCTGTGCCGCAGATAATCGCTGGAGGCGAAGAAATTGTCCCCGTTTTCCACGGAATTGATCATCATGTGAACAGGAATCTGGCTGTTAACCTGGGACATGGTATCGTACATATATTGGTTGAACACAGCATAGGGGGTGTGGATTGCCACATCCCGGGAACCCTGCTTCATCAGCTCCGTCAAGGTGTAAAACACCACAGGCTCCTTGCCGTAAATGCCGGTGGGATTGGACACCAGGGTGATCTGTCCGGCCTCATAGGTGTGGTCCTGGTAGAACGCCAGGGCGTCCGCTCCAGATCCCAGCAGCTCCGGACAAGCTTCCTCAAGCCCCTGGTACCGTTTGTGAAGCATGTCCGTCATCTGAACCACGCCCTTCTGGGAGGCCAGCTTTTCCTCATCGTGGAACAGGCGGCACACATCCAGGTTCCAGACGCCCTCAAAATACTGTTCCACCTGGGACAGGGAGCTGTCCCCGCTGCGCTCTGTGCCGTGGGCTGTGTTGTAGACCAGCACCTCCCGGTCATGGCTGCGGCTGTTGGTGGGATAGCTTCCGATAAAATAATCAAAGGTGTTGCGGCCGCCCAGTATATAGCCGAAGTCGTCCACAATCACATACTTGTCGTGCATCCGTCCCTGGCTGGTCCATGGGGCCATCAGGTTGATGGGATTGTAGAGTTTGATCTCCACATTGGGGTGGGAGGACAGCGCGTAGAACAGCTTGCTGCGCTCCATGCGCACCAGGCCGGAGAAGCCGTCCACCAGGATCTTCACCTGCACCCCGTCATCCGCCTTGTGCAGCAGCACGGACAGCAGATCCCTGGGACTCTCCCCGTCCCTGAAATCAAAGGTGGACAGGATGATCCGCTCCCTGGCCAGGTTCATCAGCCGCAGCCGCTCCTCCCAGGCGCTCTCATTGGTCTCCAGAATCATGGCCCTGTCCACGCCAGGCCCATCCGCGTAGAAGCTGTCCGCTGAAAATGCCGCTTTCGTTTCAGGCGTAATTGTCTTATAATGAAAGAAGGGCGCGGTGGCTCCGATTACCAGATAGAGAACGGCTGAGGCCGCAAGGAGCAAAAGCCAGTGTTTTTTGATCCATGATCTAATCATAGAAAGTACCTTCTTATTGAAATTTTGTATATCTATTAATATTACTCCAGATCTGTCCGGCGGGCAATATCAACTTTTATTTATGAAAGACTTGCGTCGTAGTTATATTTTTCTTATTTCTGCAGATAATAATGTATGAAATTCAATGAAATCACAAGGAGGAACTATCATGAAAGTTAATGGCAAAAACGAGAGCATCCAGTGCACCATCAAGAACTGTACCCACCACGCTGCTAATGCAGACTACTGCACACTGGACACAATTTTAGTCGGAACCCACGAAGCGAACCCAACTCAGAAGGAATGTACAGACTGCGAGTCTTTTAAGAACAAGGCTCAGTAAGACCATTCCGTAAGGGGCCGGCCTGATTGGAACGGCCCCTTATTGTTATACGCAGTGAGGTTCAGCGTTGGGATCATACATAGCTTCAGGTATTTCCGGCTGGAAAATCTGTTGAAAGGAAGGATAAAAAATGAGACAGGTGATATATCATAACGGGACGATTCTGACCATGGAGGAGAAGCTGTACGCCCAGGCTGTTTTGGTTGAGAACGGCAGAATACTGGCAGTGGGAGATGAGGAGGAGGTAAAAGCGGCTGCGGGAGCGGAGGCAGAGTCAGTGGACCTGATGGGACATACCCTGCTTCCGGCATTTATAGATCCACACAGCCATTTTACGGCCTGCGCCAATCAGACGATGCAGGTAAATCTGGAAGGGGCGGACAGCTTCCTGGAGATCCAGCAGAGGATCAGGGCATTTATAGAACAGGAGAAAATCCCGGACGGGGACTGGGTGAATGCCAGCGGATACGACAACAACCTGCTGCGTGAAAGAGCACATCCAGACAGAAGCGTGTTAGATGAGGCCGCGCCCGGTCACCCGGTGGTGGTTCAGCATCAATCCGGACATATGGGAACCTTCAACACCATGGCTCTCAAGCGCCTGGGCGTTAACGCAGACACTCCCGTACCCCAGGGCGGCGTCATTGCCAAGAAAGAGGGACAGCCTACAGGGTATATGGAGGAAGCCGCATTTGTAGAATATCTGAAGAAAGTCACCCTGCCGTCCATGGAAAAGTTTCTGGAGGCTTATAAAAAGGCGCAGAATGAGTATGCCTCCTATGGAATCACCACTGTGCAGGAAGGCATGATGACTCCTCAGCTGGGGGATCTGTACCAATTGTTAATCCATTCGGGCATACTGAAGCTGGATGTGGTGGCATATGTGGACATCAACGACAGCGAAGCCCTGATGGAGCGTTACCGGGATCATATCGGAGCATATAAAGACAGGATCAGGATCGGCGGATATAAGATGTTCCTGGACGGGTCGCCCCAGGCCAGAACGGCGTGGCTGAGAGAACCGTATCTGGCAGGGGAACGGGCTGAGGATGCAGATGGAGAATACCGGGGCTATCCCACGCTTACCGGCCGGCAGGTATATGACTGCATGAAAAAAGCAGAGGAAGAACGGCTTCAGCTGCTGGCCCACTGCAACGGCGACGGAGCCTGTGAGCAGTATCTGGAGGCATACCGGCAGGTGATGGAGGATATGCCGGACCGGCAGCCCGGCGACATCCGCCCGGTGATGGTCCACGCCCAGTTCCTGGGCCGTGACCAGCTTAAGCAGGTAAAGCGCCTTGGCATACTGCCGTCCTTTTTCCTGGCCCATGTGTATTACTGGGGGGATGTCCATCTGAAGAACACGGGCGAAGAACGGGCAAGCCATATCAGCCCTGCCGGCTCAGCCCTGAAAGAGGGAATCCGCTTTACCCTGCATCAGGATGCCCCGGTGATCCGCCCCAATATGATGGAAACCATCTGGTGCGCAGTGAACCGGATCACCAGGGAAGGACGGGTACTTGGCCCTTCAGAGCGGATTACTGTGCTGGATGCCCTGAAAGCGGTTACCATTAACGGCGCGTACCAGTATTTCGAGGAGGACAGGAAGGGCAGCATTGTACCTGGGAAGCTGGCCGATTTTGTGATCTTGGAAAGAAATCCTCTGGAGGTGGAGCCGGTGGAATTGAGAAATGTGCGGGTGCTGGGGACGGTTAAGGAAGGGGAATGGGTGTACCAGGTGCATGAGGAACATCAATAATGGAGGATAAGAGCCAGGGGTTCTAAAACCTGGCTCTTATCGTATTAATAATTTGTGATATGCAATATATCAGGTTCTACCCGCTTGATGTAGCTTTCCAGCGAATTGCGGTCTATAAGTGATGGTATGACGCCCTGCCGCGACACGCAGAACGCAGCTGCATAGGTAGCGATTTTGGCAGCTTTTTCCATGGAATAACCATAGGAAAGGTAGACGGCAAGCGCTGCTATAAAAGCGTCCGCGGCGCCTGTTGTATCAACAGGGGTAAAATTTACTGCGGGCAGATAGCCTGTAAAGGAAGGCGAGTTGATATAGCAGCCAGAATGTCCCAGGGTTATGATAACTGATCCGGCACCTCTGGCCAGGAATGTCTCGGCTTTTTTTTCTATGTCAGAAATTTCCGGGCATAGAAGTTCTGCTTCTTTCCTATTCGGAATAAATATATCGGTCAGCTCCAAAAGTGAATTATTAATATGGCGTATAGCGGCAGGTTTTAAAATATTTTTTGCACCGTACCGGCGGGCAAGCTGCGCGGCCGCGACAACCACACCTTCTGGGATCTCTGTCTGGAGCAGACAATAGCCAGTATTTTCAAAAAGCTTTTCATTTGAGATAATATCATCTGGAGTCAAATTCTGATTGGCTCCTGTCAATATTGTAATTGTGCTTTCACCATCATCCTGAACATGGATATAAGCTTTTCCTGTTTCAGAATAGAAATCCCTTTTTACGGCCTGAACATTGACTTGATTTTCTTCCATACAGCCATAGACGATTGTGGCATCATAATCGTTTCCCACCTTCCCAATGAGAGCTACCTCGCTTCCCAGCTTGGCGGCTCCCACAGCCTGGTTTGCGCCCTTCCCTCCGGGGATAACGGAGTGTTTTCTCGTGCTGACAGTCCTGCCGGGTTGAGGTAGTTCATCCACATTTAAGGTGATATCAATGTGAATACTTCCAACTACAACGGTTTTTTTTGCATGGGAAGTGAAAGGAACATCCAGGCTGCTGGTATTGTTCAATGGATAGTCTGACTGGAAAACGTCTGAAGATAATCCCTTTTTTTCACATTTTTCTATTAATCGATCACATACATATTCTCCAAACTCAGAATAAGGAATTTTTAAGCTGGAAATGCCAGGAAACCGGACATTTTCCCATATGTCGTCTTTGAGGCTGATGAGAGACAATTCATAAGGAATATGAAAATGTATCTTTGATAGTTCTTCCATCAGTGTCAAAGAAAAATTATAGTAAGGACTGACAATACCTGTGGAGGCATGGGAGAGTATCCGCTCATACCAGGCGTTAGATTCCACTGGCAGCCTCATATTGTCAAGATAAGGGATGCTATTATCAAACAGGCACTTTTTAAAGCCCTCAAAAACGAAATCTGAACGCAGGCTGTTGGCCTGTGTAAGGCAGCTCAGTTTTGTATGTCCATATTGAATGAGGGTTTCAGCCGCTTTATAACCCATTTTTGCAAAGTCGATCGTGTATGCGGCCGGCTCATCTACTGAATTGATCAGGCACACCTCGATCCCCTGTTCTTCAAAATAGCGCATATGAACCAAGCTTTGGCTGTTGATCGGTTCCCAGATAACACCATCCACTTTGTTTTTACATAAAGATGTTATATTTTTCAGTTCCGTAGATGGATCGTATTCACTGTCATAAAAACTGTCTCTTATACACATCTCCGAGCCCACGAGACCAGAGAGGATCTCGTATGCCGTCTTCTGCTT
>URUZ01000151.1 GCA_900551225.1 uncultured Clostridium sp. | reverse complement strand
GGCTTTCCTCCGGCTTGCAGACCACGATCATCTCCTGCTTCTCGAACTGGTGGATGCGGTAAACGCCTCTCTCCTCAATGCCGTGGGCCCCCTTCTCCTTGCGGAAACAGGGAGAATAGCTGGTGAGTGTCAGCGGGAGCTGTGCCTCCGGAGTAATCGTATCAATGAACTTACCGATCATGGAGTGCTCACTGGTGCCGATCAGGTACAGATCCTCCCCCTCAATCTTATACATCATGGCGTCCATCTCAGCAAAGCTCATAACCCCTGTCACCACATTACTGCGGATCATGAACGGCGGCACGCAGTAGGTGAACCCGCGGTTAATCATAAAATCCCTGGCATAAGAAATCACGGCAGAATGCAGTCTGGCCACATCCCCCATCAAATAGTAAAATCCATTGCCGGCCACCTTCCTGGCAGCATCCAGGTCGATTCCGTCAAACCGCTCCATAATCTCCGTATGGTAAGGGATCTCAAAATCCGGAACCAGCGGCTCCCCATATCTCTGAACCTCCACGTTCTCACTGTCATCCTTGCCAATGGGCACGCTGGGATCAATAATATTGGGAATTGTCATCATGATCTTGGTAATCCGCTCCGTCAGCTCCGCTTCCAGCGTCTCCAGCTCCGCCAAACGGGCAGAATTAGCGCTGACCTGCTGCTTCACAGCCTCAGCCTCATCCTTCTTCCCCTGACCCATCAGCTGCCCGATCTGCTTCGACAGCTTATTTCTGCTTGCCCGCAGATCATCCGCCTCCTTCTGAGTAGCCCGGCTCCTGGTATCCAGCTCAATCACCTCATCCACCAGCGGCAGCTTCCCATCCTGGAATTTATTTCTAATATTCTGTCTCACAACATCCGGATTCTCTCTGACAAACCTTAAATCTAACATGGTATTCCTCCTGTATCTCCAAACATTTACTTTCACAACACTGTAAAAGAGTATATAACATTTCCCCCAGAAAAAAAAGCCCCTTTTCCCCTTTTTCTTTCTTTTCTTCCCCTTAAACCGCTGAAATCCCGGCAAAAGCTCCTACACCCTAGTCAGCCAATCCAGCCTCTCCTCAAAACAAACCCCATTCTCCACAGGAATCTCCAGCTCCTCCGACAATCTGATACACTCCTTCACAAACCTGGCCGCCAGCTTCACCGCCTTCTTAAGCTCCCAGCCGCGCACCACAGCCGCAGCCACCACCGAAGAAAACACATCCCCTGTTCCGGGCCGTTCTCTCCCCACTCGCTTCATCCTCAAGATCACATTTTCTTTCCCTGCCTCCGCCACGAAATTCCCCAGATAGCTTCCCTGCACCACGCCGGTAATCACCACCGACTTAGCGCCCAGCTCCCTGATCTCCTCCGCCAGCTCCGTCAGTTCCCCCTTGCTCCACCCATCTCTCCTGTAGCTTCTCCCCGTCAGGATACAGGCCTCCGTTAGATTAGGCGTCACCACATCTCCCAATCCCACCAGATCCCGCATTCTCCGGCACATTTCCTCTGTATAAGTGGCATATGGCTGCCCGTGATCCCCCATGATCGGGTCTATCACCACCCTGGTCTGCCCTGTCTTAAACTCCCGGATCATATCCATCACAATCTGAATCTGCTTCTCAGATCCCAGAAACCCGGTGACGATGCCATCAAACTCCAGCCCCAGCTCCTGCCATTTCTTCAGATATTCCGGCATGCTCCGGGTATAATCGTCAAAAAAATACACCGGGAACCCCGTATGGTTGGACAGTATGGAAGTGGGCACAGGACAGCACTGCACCTTCATGGCAGATAAAATGGGAATAGCCACTGTCAAAGAACAGCGGCCATATCCCGATAAATCATTAATCATTGCAATCTTCTTCTGATGATATCCGTTCATTGCGAATCACTCCTGCTTCCGTTCATTTTATCAAATATCCCCGACCGTACCATAGCGCTTCTCAGCGGCATATACAGCGCCGCGGACACCACCGCAGAGGCAGCCGCATTGATGGACGTGGATGTCACATTCCACACCAGCGCCAGCTCTGCAGCCGGCTTCCCCAGGATCAGCAGCTTGTAATAATACCCCAGCAGCGGATCAAATATCACATTAAACATCAGCCCCCCGCAGGCCGCGGCCACCACCCAGCGCAGAATCCGTTTCTTATCCCTGAGTCTGTTGATATGTCCCAGCTTGTGAGCCACCAGCCCGGTGATCAGGCCGATACAGAATTTCAGCAGAAATGTCTTGGGCGCGTAAATCACGTAGACCGGGTCCAGCAGATCACCGATGGTCATGCCCACCGCTCCGCCAAGACCGCCGTAAAAGCCGCCGATTAACAAGGCGCCCAGCACGCAGACAGCATTTCCCAGATGGATGGATGTGGCGTCCCCGCCGGGCAGCGTGATCTTAATCTGCAAAAACGTAAATACTACATAGGACAGGGCCGCGAACATTCCTGTCAGGGCGATCTTATAGCTGTGGCCTCCGGCCGCTTTATGTTTTGATAACTCTGCGCTTGTTGATTTCATACTCATAACACTCCTTTTCTTATGCTGTTCCCTATCTTAGCACCAAAGTGGCGTGTTATAAATATCCAGTTTATTCATTTTCGGCCAGTCCAGTTCAGTTCAACTGTGCGAAGGCGCAGAATTCAGTCCTCAGTCATGGGATTCCACGCAGATCAGCACCCCGTCCCTGAATGTGATCCGCCCCTCATCCCCGGTCAGCTCGTTGCTGATGCACAGGCTGGTGCCGATCTCAATATCTTTCTCACTCAGGGGGTATTTAAATCCCTCCAAAGTGATTCCATGAACAGATTCAGTCAGCGGAAGGAAGGAAATGTACTTTCCCCACAGCTCATCTCTCCGGTACTCAAAGGGCCCGTCGATCAGGTATATTTTGTTCTGAGGGTCCAGCAGATATGCATAGATGCCCTTTTGCAGGCAGGGAAACAGCAGGTGGATATTCCCCAGCATGTGGTCCATCCGGCCGCCGGTGGCCCCCAGTACCGCAATCTCATCACAGCCAAGGGCCTGGGCTTTTAAGAGGGCCAGCTCCGTGTCGGTCTCATCCTTCTCCGGCTGATGGACATCCCACACAATATGCTCCTTCTGCCTGTAAAATGCAAGCACATCCTGGTCCACCGTGTCAAAATCCCCCACCACGGTGTCCGGCTCCAGCCCCAGCTCCAGAGCTTTTTTAAGCCCCCCGTCCACTGCGATCACCTTCTGGAACTTCTGATTTTTCAAAAAAGATCCGGCGAACTCCAGATCCAAGGTTCCGCCGGTTATAATTAAACATCGTTTCATTGCTTACGTACCTCAGAAAAAATCTTCATAAATGCTTCCACATTCGCCCGGATATCCCCTTTAAACACCGCAGATCCGGCCACCAGCACATTGGCCCCGGCCTCCATCAGCGGCCGGATCGTATCCATGTTGACGCCGCCATCCACCTGGATATCCACGTCCAGGCCCAGGCTGTCCAGCTTCCTGCGCAGCGCTCTCACCTTCTCCAGGGTATAGGGGATGAATTTCTGCCCTCCAAAGCCCGGATTTACGCTCATGATCAGGATCATATCCACCTGATCCAGCACACAGTCCAGGGTATTGATGGGAGTCGCCGGATTCAGCGCTACGCCCGCTTTGCAGCCGGCAGCCCTGATCTGTCCGATCACACGGTCCAGATGGGTGCAGGCTTCCTGGTGGACTGTTATGAGATCCGCCCCGGCATTCTTCATATCATCAATGTAGCGGCCCGGATCTTCCACCATCATGTGAACGTCAAAAACCTTGTCCGTACAGCCCCGCAGGGAGGTGATCACCGGCATGCCGAAGGAAATGCTGGGAACAAATGCGCCGTCCATCACATCCAGATGAATGTACTCTGCTCCTCCTTCCACAGCTTTTTTAACATCCTCGCTCAGTTTCCCAAAGTCTGCGGCCAGCACAGACGGTGCTAAAATGTACATGTTTAGTATCTCCTTTTATTTTTCAGCTCCTGATACATCAGGAGGTAGTTATCATACCTGCTCTTGCTCAGCCTGCCCTGATTCAGGGCTTCCTTGACCCCGCAGACCCGCTCGCCCACGTGGACACAGCCCAGAAACTTGCAGTCCTCCTCAAAAGCGGCGAACTCCGGAAAATACTCCTTCAGCTCCTCCGCCCTCAGATCCTCCACATACATGGAACTGAAACCGGGCGTGTCCATCATATAGGTGTCCTCGCCCACGGAAAACAGCTCCGAGTGGCGGGTGGTATGCTTGCCCCGCTCAATCTTGCGGCTGATATCCGAGGTCTCCATGGCCGCTTCCGGATGAAGCTCATTGGTCAGGGAGGATTTCCCTACCCCTGAGGGGCCTGCAAATACGGTGGTCTTTCCCTTCATTCTGGCCCGGATCTGATCCAGGCCGCGTTTGTCATAGGTGCTGATAAACTCCACCTGGTAGCCGGCGCCGCTGTAAATCTCCCCGAACTCATCCATCAGCTCCTGGCCGCAGAGATCCACTTTGTTGAAGCAGATCACCACCGGCACCTGCTGCCGCTCCATCATCACCAGGAAACGGTCCAGCAGGTTTAAATTGGGCGCCGGGTGGGTGATGGAGAATATGACCATAGCCTGGTCCACATTGGCCGCCGCAGGGCGGATCAGCTGGTTCCTGCGGGGGAGAATCCGGTCGATGTTGCCCGTCCCCTCCTCCTGGTCCAGCACAGAGAATTCCACGTCGTCCCCCACCAGGGGCTTGATCTTTTTATTGCGGAAAATGCCTTTGGCCTTGCACTCATAGACCCGGCTCTTCCGGTCATGGACGTAATAAAATCCGGCAATTCCTTTAATAATCTTACCTGTCATATAAACTCTACCCCGCCGGGAAAAATGAAATGGTGTAGGACTGTATTACCGTGTTGGTTCCCGCGTCCACCACCTCCACTTCCCCTGTGTCTACGCCGTACCTGCCCTTGATCCTGGAAATGGATATGGGAATGGTCTGGCTGCCTACGATCAGATGAGGCGGAATCAGTTCATCATAGGTATAGGTCTCCTCGTTCTCCACCTTCTGCTTCAGCCGCACAGTCACCCGCACGCTGCTGGTCTGGGAAGCCGGCCCGATATAATTGCTCAGAGAACAGGTGGTGTCAATGGAACCCAGGTAGTATTTCCCGTCCCCTTCAGTCTGGCCCTCCGCTCCGCCGCTGACCGTAAAGTCCACGGTTGAGCCTTTGGGAAGCACGGTATCCGGCAGTATCAGCTGCGTCAGCACCACGCCCTGGGCTACCTGGTCATTGGGTTCCACCGCAACATTGCCCGGCTGCAGCCCGGCCGCTGCCAGCATGGCCTCCGCGGCTTCCCGGGTCTGGCCCAGGAGATTGGGCACACGTCCCTCCACGGCCTGTGGGCCGCGGCTGGCATAGAGGGTGACACTGTCGCCAACCCTCAGATTCTCAGGGCTGAAACGGATCACCATATCCTTGGCCACCGTATCGCTGTACTCCTGCTTCAGCTCCACAATGAGCCCTTTCTCCTCCAGCAGCGCCTTGGCCTCCTGTCCGTTCATGGCCGTCAGGTTCAGTTCCGCCAGATTCACCTTGTCGCTTCCCATGCTGATGGTGACGCCCACTGTGCTCCACTTGGCAATCACAGTGCCTGCCAGCACGTCCTGGGCCATAACCTGGCCCTCCTCATAATTTTCAGAGTATTGTGAGCCGGTGACCTGCATCACCAGGGAGCTTTCCTTTAACTTGGCCTCAGCCATGTCCTTGGGCAGAGTCAGCACGTTGGGCATGTTGGTCTGATCATCGGTGATGGTCACCTCCACGCCTGTGGTTGTCTCCTGCACAGTTGGTTCCTGGGGACGGCGGTTGCCGCTTCCCAGGTTGAACAGGCCTCCCAGGCGTGAGAAAACGAACAGCACCACAGCCACGATCAGGATAGCCGCCACAATGCCGAATACTGTTATGATACGCTCAAACTGGGCGCTGACATCATCGGATTTGCCCTCCCCCTGGGAGCTGTTCTTCCTGGACGGCTTCTGGCCGCGGCCTTTTCTGGAACCGCCCTTTTTGCCTGGTTCCGGACCTTCGGCGCCTGGGGACTGGGCTTCATCCTGGGATTCTTCCTCCTTCTGCCTGCGCAGCATCCGGCTGCCCTCCTGGATCTTAACATATTCCTCTTGGCTCATGGTCTTTGTCTGGCCGAATTCCTCCAGCGCAGGGTTCACTGCCCCCAGGATGTCGCTCTCCGGGTTCACCAGGGCCTTTCTCAAATCATTGATCACACCGTCCATGGAGGTATAACGGCGGTCCTGCTTCTTCTGTGTGCATTTTAAGATAATCTGTTCCAGGGCCAGACCCACGTCAGGATTGTGCTGGCTGGGCGGCGTAAGAGGCTCCCCCAGGTGTCCCAGAGCAACGGATACTGTGTTCTCCCCGTCAAAAGGCACCTTGCCGGTGACCATCTCATACATGGTGATGCCAAAGGAATAGATGTCGCTGCGCTCATCGCACCGCTCTCCCATGGCCTGCTCCGGCGAAATATAGTGCACGGAGCCCACGGCCTGGGCATTGGCTGTCTGGGTGGACACTGCCTTGGCGATGCCGAAATCAGCCACCTTCACCTTGCCGTCCCTGGCGATAATCATATTCTGGGGCTTGATATCCCTGTGTATGATGTGATGCTCATGAGCGGCAGCAATACCCTGGGCCACCTGGATGGAGATGCCGATGGCCTCCCTTGTCTCCAGCTGTCCTTTTTTCTCAATATACTGCTTCAGTGTAATGCCGTCGATCAGTTCCATCACGATGTAGTGGAGTTCCCCCTCATCCACAACGTCATAGACATTTACAATATTGGGATGGGCCAGCCTGGCCGCAGCCTGGGCCTCCATCTTGAATTTCTCTACAAATACCTGGTCGGAGGCGAATTCCTCCTTCAGGACCTTGATAGCTACCGGGCGTTTCAGCTTATGGCACTGGGCCTTATAGACATAGGACATGCCGCCGGTGCCGATCTGTTCCAGTATCTCGTAGCGTTCCTGCAGATATGATCCAATACTCAGCATACATCCACCCCGCTTTCCAGGGGGTCTACCAGTACAACTGCTATATTGTCGCTTCCGCCTCTTAAGTTGGCCTCCCTGATCAGGGCCTCGGCCTTCTCCTTCAGGGTTCCGGGGCCGGATACAATGTTGCAGATCTCCCGGTTATCCACCATGTTGGACAGGCCGTCTGAGCATAAAAGGAAATAATCCCCAGCCTCCAGGTTCACCTCGAAGAAGTCGGTATCCACCCCAGCGCTGATGCCCATGGCCCTGGTGATTATGTTCTTCTGGCGGTTGTAGGCCTGGCTGTCCCGGTCCATCTGTCCCAGGGCCACCATTTCTTCCACATAGGAATGGTCCCTGGTGACCTGATGAATCAGGTCGCCGTGGATCAGGTACAGCCGGCTGTCGCCCACATTGGCCACATAGAGGAGATCATCCTCCACCACAGCTGCCACCAGGGTGCAGCCCATGCCGTTTAGCTCCTCATGGTTTAAGGATTCCTCGTACAGCCCCTTGTTCACCAGGTCAATGGCATTCTTCAGCTGGCCTACCACACTGGTGCCTCTTGTTTTATTTAAATAGACTACCAGATTCTCCACCATGTACCGGGAGGCGAAGTCTCCTGCCTTATGTCCTCCCATTCCGTCTGCCACCAAAAAAAGGTTGGGCAGAGAGCCCACGGCTTCCGGAGAGGAATAGATATAGTCCTGATTCATTGCCCGGACTCTTCCCACATCAGTTAATGCATATGCTTTCATGGTTATTCCCCGCTCCTTTCCGAATTGTTTTCCATTGCCGGCTGCCGGCCTTCCTCTATGAAGCTCTTGCGCAGCTGGCCGCAGATATCCCGGCCCATTTCTCTTCTTATGGTAACATTTATCCCGCTTTTTTCAAGTATATTTTTAAATTCCTGGATGGCCTTCTGGCCGGACTGGACAAAATCCCGCTCCTTGATGGGATTGACCGGAATCAGGTTCACATGGCCGTGCTGGTCCTTTATGAGCCTGGCCAGAGCCCTGGCCTCCTGGGGATTATCATTGACTCCCTGCACCAGGCTGTACTCAAAGGTCAGCCTGCGCCCCGTCTTTTCATAATAACCGCGGCAGGCTTCCAGAACATCCTTCAGCCCATAGCTCCTCGCCACCGGCATAAGGGTCTCCCGCACCTGGTCATTGGGCGCATGAAGGGACAGGGCCAGTGTCACCTGCAATCCCTCCTCCGCAAATCGGCGGATCTGTGGCACCAGGCCGCAGGTGGAGACAGTCAGGTTACGCTGGCTGATATTCAGTCCTTTTTCGTGGGAGATCAGATGGATAAACCGCACCACATTTTCGTAGTTATCCATAGGTTCTCCTGAACCCATCACCACCACATTGGACACCCGCTCACCGGTAATCCGCTGAATGCGGTAGATCTGGTCCAGCATCTCAGAGGCCCGCATGTTCCGCGCCAGTCCGTCCAGCGTGGAGGCGCAGAAACGGCAGCCCATGCGGCAGCCCACCTGGGAGGAGATGCATACGGAATTCCCGTGATGATACTGCATCCACACGCTCTCGATGATATTGCCGTCCTCCATTCCAAACAGGAACTTGCGGGTTCCGTCTATGGCGGACACCTTCTCATCCACCACCTTCAGACAAGTCAGTGAAAATGTCTGCTCCAGCTTCTGCCTCAGCTCCCTGGACAAGCTGGACATCTCCTCAAAACCCTCCGCCAGCTTTACATGGATCCAGTCATAGACCTGCCTGGCCCGAAATGCTTTCTCCCCCAGTGCCAGAAGTTCCCCTTCCAGTTCCTGGTATGTCATGGACTTGATGTCCTTTTTCCCGCTGCAATCCTTTAAATCCAACATATATACTCCTAACAAACCGCGCCGCCATCCCCATCCCTGCGGCGGGTAAATACTGAAATAAAAAATCCGTCCATGGGGTGGACTCCCGGAAGGAACTGAATCATCCCCTCCTTCAGCAATGCCTGGCCGTAGTCTTTCCCAAGGTACAGCGTCAGATCCACCGGATCAAATGGGAAGTTCTCCATAAACCATCTGGCATTGTCCTCATTTTCCATGGGATCTATGGTGCAGGTGCTGTACACCAGGCGGCCGCCCGGCTTCACATAGCGCCACACTACGGACAGCATCCGGCGCTGAAGCTCTGCCAGCTCCTTCATCTGTTCCATGGTCATGTTGTGCTTGATATCCGGCTTCCTGCCGAGTATGCCAAGGCCGGAACAGGGCAGGTCGGCGAGGACCAGATCAGCCTGCTCTACAGCCTCCTTATCCTCCTCCAGGGCATCCCAGACAACGGCTCGGATATTCTCAAACCCACAGCGGAGGATATTCTCCTCGATCAGCTGCACTTTCTGGAAGGTGAGATCCCTGGCCTCCACCATTCCGGTGCCCTTCATGAGATCCGCAATATGTAGGCTCTTGCCGCCGGGCGCCGCACAGACGTCGATTACACGGCTGCCGGGTGTTGGCGCCGCCAGCTCTCCCACCAGGGCTGAGGATGCATCCTGCACCTGAATCCAGCCATTTTGAAATGCCTCCAGGCCATCCAGATAGTCATAGCCCTTCAGATACAGCAGATCTTCCCTGCCCATCACCGGCTGCACCTGCACGCCCTGGGCCTTTAAGCTCTTTAAGACAGCCTCTGTGGAGGCTTCCGCGCCGCCGGAGCCGGGCACTGCACTTGCATTCACCCGCACAGTGGTGGGATTCTCCTTCAGAAATGCTTCTCCCATCTTCCGGGTAATCTCTTCGCCATAGCGGGAAACCCACAGCTCATAGAGCCACTGGGGCAGGGAAAGGGCCAGCCACGGCTCCTCAAAGGTAATATGCTCCTTCTCCCGGGCAATGGTCCTAAGGACGCCGTTTACAAAGCCTTTCAGGCCCTGAAACCGGCGTTTTACTGCCAGCTTCACGGCCTCATTGCACACAGCGCTGTCCGGCACCCTGTCCATATAAAGGATCTGATAAACGCTAAACCGCAGAAGATTGCGGATTACCGGTTTCATCTTCTGCGTCTTGGTCTTGGAATATGAATTAATAATATGGTCAATCTGGATCAGATATTCCAGAGTTCCGTCTGTCGCCCGTGTAATAAAGGCCCGGTCGGCCTTGTCCAGATACTGATATTTGGCAAGAGCCTGATTCAGCACCACGTGGACAAAGCCGCCCCGTTCCAATACTTCCAGCAGAACATCCAGCACGATCTCACGGTTCTCCAACCCTCTGTCTGCAATTTTCGCCATGTGTTTCCTTTCTGGAGCGTGTCTCAATGCACCGTTGCGTAAGTTAATGCTGTGCTAATCGTTACGCCGCCGCCCTCCGAAAAGGATCAGAAGACGCAGAAGCTGCAGAATGGAGGCCGCCGCTGCCGCCACATAGGGGAGCGCCGCCGCATTTAACACCTGCCTCGTCTGGCCTACCTCCTGGCCTGCCAGAATTCCTGTCTTGTCCAGAAGGGTCACTGCGCGGTGGGAAGCGTTGAACTCCACGGGCAGCGTCACCAGCTGAAACAGCACGGACACGGAAAACAACAGGATACCGGCAGTGATCAACACGGAGCCGGAACCGCTGTACAGTAAAAATCCAATGAGAATCAGGGGCCAGGATAAACGGGCGCCAAAGCTGGCCACAGGGACCAGGGCTCCGCGAATTTTCAGAGGCGCATAGGAATCCGCGTCCTGCATGGCGTGGCCGCACTCATGGGCAGCAACCCCAATGGCCGCTATGGAGGTGGCTCCGTACACGGCTTCGGACAGGTTCACGGTCTTGTTCCTGGGATCATAGTGGTCGGTCAGGCTGCCTGGAACCCGGCGGATTGTCACATCGTAGATGCCCTGGGAGTTCAGCAGCTTCTTGGCCGCCTCCGCCCCGGTCATGCCGCAGCGGCTTCCCACTCTGGCATACCGCTGATAAGTGGAATTCACCTTGGCGCTGGCCGCCATGGACAGCACCACTCCGATGATAATCAGTATATAGGTTGGGTCAAACATAAACATGGGATAGATCATTAATTGTTCATTCTCCTCTCAAATACAGCGCCTTCCTGCACGGGATAGCCCCTTAAAAATGCCTCCACGTCCATGCGCTTTTTGCCTTCAATCTGCAGTTCCTTTACGGACAGCAGGCCTTCCCCGGTCTGTACCAGCAGCGTGTGCTTATCGCACCCCACCACCTGCCCGGGCTTTGCTTTTTCTCCATCCCCCTGGGGAATTACTTCCCCCATCCAAATCTTAATTGTCTTTCCGTTCCATAAGGTGTATGCGCTGGGCCAGGGATTGAGTCCCCGGATCAGCCGCTCGATGGACACCGCGCTGCCGCTCCAATCAATATCCCCCAGCTCCTTGGTCAGGCGCTTGGCGTAGCAGGTG
>URUZ01000150.1 GCA_900551225.1 uncultured Clostridium sp. | reverse complement strand
CCGCCACACCCAGGGCAGTGCCGCACAGCCCCATTTCCGTGTTGGTCATGCCGAATGCCTCCATAAAGGGCGCGTAATAATAGGAGCGGAACCAGGGCAGGGAGCAGATAAAGGACCCGGACAAGGTCAGAATAATCAAAAGGGGCAGGTTCTTTTTTTAAGATGGAGTTTCCATATTCGATCACCTCTCTATGTATTATGGTAAAATCTGGTTGGAGGAAAGGCTCTTAACAAAGGCGCAGTAGCCCTCGGCGCTTGCGAACAGCGGCCTGTATCCGGCTTTGATTTTCTTCACCAGCGCCCCGTCATCGTCCAGCAGCTTACAGGCCATGGCTGCCAGAAACAGGGTGGCAGTCTCGTAAATTTTCCTGTCCGCAATCTTGTAGTCCGCAGCATGGTGGACGCCGTGCATATAGTTGACAAATACCTGGATTCCGGGAATTACTTCGTTTAAATCCCCCAGATCTGTGGAGCCGCAGTTGTGCCCTCCTCTTTGTCCATACCCTGGTCCGAGGATATCCTCCGCCACCTGGAACGCCACGTCATCCAGCTCCCGCAGCGGCCGGTAGGGAAGATAACCCAGCTGGGTATTTATCATTGCTTTTCCCCCAAAGGCATAGGCACCTGCGCCCATTGCCCGGTCAAATTTTTCTGAGATGTCCAGAACAGTCTCCATATTACCTGCCCGGCACTGACATTCGATGCAGACTTCCTCAGGTATGGCGTTGACCACGGTTCCGCCCTTTGTCATGATGGGGTGAACCCGGACCGTATCAGCATCCCGGAAGGTTTCCCGCATAGCATTAAGAGCGTTGAGCGCCGTGTTTGCCATGTAAAGGGCATTTACTCCATTTTCCGGATCTGCCGCCGCGTGGGCAGAGCGCCCTTTGAAGGTAACATTTTTTGATGTAAAACCATTGTGGGAGCCTAAGATGGTGATCGTTCCGTCATTTCCAAGCCCCGCGTGCATGGAGACCACCACATCCACGCCTTCAAATGCTCCCCGCTGCAGAAGCTCCGCCTTTCCGCCCAGGAAATGCAGCCGTCCTTTCTGAATCTCCTGCATACGCCATTCCGTTTCAACACATTCCTCTGCCGGAACCCCGGCCAGCATGACTTTTCCGCCGAAGCTGTCCAACACACCGCTGTTCACCAGAGTGAAGAACGCACCCATGGCCGTGGCTGTCTGTATGGAATGTCCGCAGGCATGGGCCGCTCCCGTGTTGGGGTTGCAGTCCGGATGCGAATAACAGATCAGCGAATCCAGCTCCCCCATAATCATTATGCAGGGACCGGGTCTGCCCGTGTCCCAGGTGCTGGTAAAGCCCGTCACGCCCTCCCAGGTCTTTGCCGCAAATCCATGTTTTTTCAATACTTCCAGGCAATAGCTCTGGGTTTCATGTTCCTTAAAACCAGTCTCCGGGTGATTCCAGAGCCAGTCTCCGTTTGCCTCAATCTCAGGAAGCTGCTCCTTGAGTGCCTCTCTCAAGGTACCCAGCGCTTTCTTATATGTTTCTCCCATATGATACCCTCCTAGTGTTTGACTAACTGATACAAATGATGGATGTGCACGTCCTTCTTTTGTGTATCTTATCCATATATCAGCCAGGAGTAAAGTACCATACGGTTTATGTGATATGTACCAATATCAAAGTTGGTACATACTGGTCCGTGGCTTCACAAGAGTCTAAACAGGGCCCCCGGGGGACTGACTATGATCACTAACATCCCCGATCACCTCCTGCAGCCGTCTGATCCCCTCCATTATCTGCTCATCCGTCGCTGAGGAGTAGGACAGGCGCAGGAAGGATTCCCCCTTGTTGCCCTCTGCAAAAAAGGTGTTGCCCGGCATGACAAGCACACCCCTCCGCTCTGCTGCCGCCGTGATCTGCCGGTCATTCAGCTGCTCCGGAAGGCGGACCCACACCACCAGACCGCCCTGGGGCACAGTGAAGGACAGGCCGGGAATTCTGTCTAGCATTTCGCACATCAGATCCCGCTTGCGGATGTAGAATTCCCTTAAAAATTCTCTGTGTTTCTCATAACACCCCGTCTCAAAAAACCGCGCCCACATATACTGGCTCAAGCTGTTGATGAACAGCCGGTCCTTGTTGATGATCCGCCGGTAGGTTTTGATCACATTGTCCGGAGCCACGATATAGCCCACCCGGGCGCCTGGGAAAAAGGACAGGTTGGCTGAGTCAATATAGATGACAGAGCTGGTCCTGTCCATGGAATACAGGCTGGGCGGAATGGAATCACAGTAATTAAAGTCATTCATGGAATCATCCTCCACAATGGGGATGCGGCAGGCCACAGCGCAGCGCAGAAGCCGCTTGCGCTTCTCCAGGCTCATGATACAGCCGGTAGGGTTGTGGAAATTGGGCATGGTATAAATCAGCTTGGGGCGGTAACGCTCCACCAGACTCTCAAACACTTCAATCTGCACTCCGTCCGCCTCCATGGGCACAAAAAGCACGTGGGCGCCCGTATGCAGCAGAATGTTGACAATTGCCGGCAGCACCGGCTCCTCCACAATGGCATAGTCGCCTTCTTTTAGATACATCTGGGAAATGCTGCTGAGGGCCTCATAGGTCTCATTGATCACCTGGATATTCTGAGGCTGCACGTAAATGCTTCTCGTAAACAGCATATCGGCCAGACGGCTCCGCAGCCGCTCCGTGCCCTGAGGATCGCAGAACCAGAAGGGTTCCAAATTCTCCCCCTCAGCGATTTCCGTCAGGATTTCCTGCAGATAGGAAAAAGGCAGGGTTTCCTGATTAGCCAGAACGCCTGCAAAAGGAATGGAATCCGAGAGATATGAGGAGTTGTACAGTCTCTGGAAGGTATTTTGCATACCAAGGAAATGATAGTTAAAGTTTTTGTCCAGTGATGAAAAAGCACGCTTTTTTTCCGGCTTCTGGTCCGATTTTTCCTCTGCCGGAGTATTTCTCACAAAATATCCCCTGGGGGATTTGGCGGAAGCGTAAATCAGCCCTTCCCCAATCAGCATCTCATATGCTTTTTTGACAGTGTTTCTGTGTACGTCCAGTTTTTCCACCATCTGCCGCTCTGAAGGCAGCTTAAAACCATCCGCCAGCCGGCCGGACAGTATCTGGTCTTTAATGTTGTTTTTCAGCTGCTGATACAGCGGGGTGGTGCTGTTGCGGTTTAACTGAATTTCCATATGTAGCTCCTCCTCATTGGTTTTCCTCATTGGTTTTTCTCTGAAACTGCCTTGATTTTCGCGATGCCCTCATCCATCTCCCGGGTCTTCCACTTGTTTTTATGGACAAAGATCTGCTGGCATAAAACAGTCTTTAATTCTGCTGCCTCCAGCACAATCAGCTCCCCCTTTTTCAGGCTTTCCTCCGCAGCAAAATAAGGGAGATAGGAAATTCCCCCATTTTCCTTTAACAGCTTAATGATAAATTCCGTGTTGCCGATTTCCACAGCGGAAACCAGGGCCTGGTCCTGGCTCTCTAAATATGCGTCCAGTTCCCGCCGGTAGTTTTCATTTTTCTCCGTGAGGAAAAAGGGCTCTTCCAATAGGCCCCTTACCATGACGTTCCGGCTGCGGCCGCCCCAGTAGGCGGGTGATGTGACGAACACAACCGGCTCCTTGACCTCCATAACTTTAAGCCAGTTCTTATTGTAACGGGGCCGGTCCAGCAGGTAGATCAGATCCAGTTGGTTCTGTTCCAGCATCTCATAGAGCTGTCCCGGCGGCGCAGTTGTTATCTTGATGGGAACCTGGGGATGGTTTGTGCGGAAATGGCGGATCACTGCCGGTAATTTTGCAAAGCACAGTGATTCCAGTGTGCCGATGTGCAGGGGATTCTTCAGTTCCTCCTCCCCTGCGGCCAATTCCTTGGCCTGGCTGACCTCTTTTAAAATCTGCCGGGCCTGCTCAAGAAAACGCTGCCCCTGGGCAGTGAGGGATATGCCCCTGCCAAGGCGGTCAAAGAGCCGGGCGCCCAGCTCTTCCTCCAAAAGACGGATCTGCACAGTGACCGCAGACTGGGAGTAGCCCAGAAGCTCTGCCGCTTTTGAGAAGCTTTCCAGCTGGGCCACGGTGATAAAGGTATTTAGCTGCCGAAATTCCATGTACTTTCTCCCTATGTTATTAATTAGATTCAATCATATCATGAAATACATGAATTTGATATATTTATTTCTCATGCTACAATGGAACCAGCTACCACAAGCTGCCGACTGCGCAGAAGGCATTTGATTTTAAGTGAAAAGAGGAAATATTTATGTCGTTTATCAGCATCTTTGACGTGTTAGGCCCCAATATGGTGGGGCCATCCAGCTCCCACACAGCCGGAGCCTGCTCCATCGCCCTAATGGCCCGGAAAATGCTGGGGGAGCCGGTCCGACAGGTGGAATTTACCCTTTACGGCTCCTTTTCCAAAACCTATCAGGGGCACGGTACGGACCGGGCGCTTCTTGGGGGAATCATGGGCTTTTCCACAGATGACGCCCGGATACCGGAGGCTTATGCCCTGGCAGAGCAGCATGGTATTGTGTACCATTTTACCTGCGATGAGACAGATAATGAGCTGCACCCCAACACAGTGGATATCCGGCTGACCGGTATCCATGGTAACGCCGTATCACTGCGCGGGGAGTCCATTGGGGGCGGGAAAATCCGGATTTCGCGGATCAATGGAATTGAAGTGGATTTCTCCGGGGAGTATGATACGCTGATTGTGGTACACAAGGACCGCATTGGCATGGCGGCCCACATTACCAGCTGTCTGAGTGAAGGGATGGTCAATATTGCATTTATGAGGCTGTTCCGGGAGGCAAAAGGCGATAAGGCGTACAGTGTCGTGGAATTTGACGGGGCCTTGTCGGATGAAACCAGGCAGAGAATCAGAGAGAAGCAGGATGTGGAACAGGTGATGGTCATCCGGATGAAGGAGGATCGGTAATGGATTTTAAGAATGGGGCAGAGCTGCTATTGCTCTGCGAAGAATATCAATGCCCTGTTTCTGAGATTATGAAACGCAGGGAGTGTGTTATGACGGAAACTACATATGAGGCGCTGGATGCCCGGATGCTGCAAGTACTCGGGATTATGAAGAATGCTGCCGCCCAGCCCATCGCAGCGCCGCGGCGGTCCATGGGCGGTCTGCTGGGCGGCGAAGCCCGGCTGGCGGACCTGCACCGGCGGGAGGGCAAATCGATCTGCGGGAGCGTGCTATCCCGGGCGATTGCGTATGCCATGGGCGTGCTGGAGGTCAACAGCTCCATGGGCCTGATTGTGGCGGCGCCCACCGCCGGATCATCAGGAGTGGTTCCCGGGGTCTTGCTGGCCCTTCAGGAGGAACACGGCCTCTCCAGCCGGTCGCTGCTCCCCGCACTGTATAATTCCAGCGCTGTGGGGTATCTTGCCATGCGCAATGCCACGGTAGCAGGCGCAGTAGGCGGGTGTCAGGCCGAGGTTGGCGTGGCCTCGGCAATGGCGGCCTCCGCTGCGGTGGAACTGATGGGCGGCACACCGGCCCAATGTCTGGATGCAGCGTCAACAGCGCTGATGAACCTGTTGGGCCTGGTCTGCGATCCCGTAGGCGGACTGGTGGAATATCCCTGTCAGAACAGAAATGCCGTCGGCGCCGCCAATGCGCTGACAGCAGCTGAACTGGCCCTCTGCGGGATAAAGCAGCTGATCCCCTTTGATGAGATGCTGGCGGCCATGTATCATGTAGGCAGGCGCCTGGCGCCGGAATTCCGGGAAACGGCCATGGGCGGGTGTGCTGTTACGCCCGCGGGGTGTAGGGCGTGTGGGGCAGCCCGTGGGAACATATAAAAGGCCTTGGGATAATGAAATGCGCCTGGGGATTTAGGGTGGGTGGAGGTACGTCCCCCATCCGCGCCCTAATCCATATATCACCCAAAGTTCTCATAGCGCTTCGGCGCATACCCTTCACAGGCCTTCACCGCCATAGCAATCTTACCATAGCTCAAATCCCCCGGCAGCGTACAGTCACTTCCCAGAATAAATCTCCGGTCCCCAATCTGGTCTATCATCCCATGGATTTCCCGTTCCAGCTTCTCATAGTTTCCGTCGATCAGCGCCCCCTGCTGATTGTTCAGCCCGCCTAAGAGCACCCGGTCCGGGAACAGCCTCCGCCCCTCCAAAAGGGATACTCCGCTCTCCTGGATTCCCCAGTTGACCACATCACAGCGGTAATCCACAAACCGTTCCAGCTTTACCTTTGGCTTGCACATATGCAGGATGACGAACCTGGCCCCAGCGTCATAGGCCGCCTGGATCACCATCTGGTCCAAAGGCGCAATGTACCTGGCGTGCTCCTCGTCCGTGAACCCGTCCCGCTCTCCGCCCAGAGCCGCATAGTACACTCCGTCCGCCCCAGCCTTCACCGATGCCTCAGTCACTGCACACAGCGTATGGGCAATCTTCTTATAGGCATCCCACACCACATCCGGCCGTACCCGCAGGTGGTACAACTGGGCAAACCGGCCGATGGAATCATACCTGGGTATCCCCAAAAGGGTGTGTGAGGCGGAGGCTACCACCCCATGGATGGTAGCCACAGTTGCAGCATCCCGGCAGCGCTCCGCCACCGTTTTCACCACCTCCGCCTGGCGCATGATAAAACCGGCTGAGCGGTCATACACCTTCACCTGTCCCCAGTCCCCCGGCGCCTGGATATTGTGTTCACAGGGATAGGTGCACTCATTCATAATCTTACAGATATCCGTCTGCGTTTCCTGAAAATATTCCATATGTGTGTTCACAGCCACATCCCCATAGTACGCCTCCGGCGGGAAATGCATCCAGAACCCAACCGGCACCCGGTCCGGCTTCTCCCCCGCAAGCGCAGCAAAAACCCGTTCTCTCCTATTCATAACCAATCCTCTTTCCTTCACAATTTAGTTTCACATCAATCCCGCCCTATGCCCCCAGATAGGAGGCCAGAATATCCTGACTCTCCAGCAGTTCCCTGCCGGTACCGGTCCGGGTGATATGGCCCACCTTCAGCACATACCCCCTGTTGGCCACCGCCAATGCGGACACTGCGTTCTGCTCCACCAACAGGATGGTGGTGCCCTGGCCTCGGATCTCCAGGATCAGCTCAAACAGCTTCTCCGTCAGCAGGGGAGACAGACCCAGGGATGGCTCGTCCAGCATCAGCAGCCTGGGCCCGCTCATCAGCGCCCGGCCAATGGCCAGCATCTGCTGCTCGCCGCCGGACAGGGTGCCTGCCATCTGCCCCCTCCGCTCCTTCAGCCTGGGAAACAGATCATAGACCCGCTGGTACCCTGCCTCCAGCTCCCCCTTCTGCCGGATATAGCCGCCCATTCTCAGATTCTCCTGCACAGACATCCTGGGAAATATATGCCTGCCTTCAGGGCAGAGGGTGATGCCGTGTTTCACCATCACATTGGCCTTGCGCCTGCTGCCAGCCATTATGTGCTCCCCGCCGTAGATAATCTCCCCGCTGCTCATGGACAGACTTCCGGAGATGGTTTTTAACAGGGTGCTTTTCCCCGCCCCATTGCTGCCGATCAGCGCCACAATCTCCTGTTCCTGCACCTCTATATCTATATCCCAGATGGCGTGAAGATTCCCATAAAAGGTATTCAGCCCCTTAACTTCCAGCAGCATGTCTGGCACCCCCTTTACCGATATATGCTTCGATTACCCGTTCATTTTTCTGCACCGTCCCCGGCACTCCCCGGGCGATCAGCTTACCGTAATCCATCACATAGATGTAGTCCGATATGGTCATTACCAGGCTCATATCATGCTCAATTAAGAGCACGCTGTACCCCTTCTCAGGAAGTCCCCTGATAAATGCTGCCAGCTGCTCCGTCTCCTGCGGATTCAGCCCTGCTGCCGGTTCGTCCAGCAAGAGAAGCCTGGGGCCGCTGACCATGGCTCTGGCGATTTCCAGCTGTTTTTGCACGCCGTAGGGCAGGTTGCAGCAGCGCTCCGGCGCATATTTCTCCATGTCGATGCTTCTCAGGATCTCCATGGCCTGCTCCGTGGCAGCCCGTTCTTCCCGCCGTTTTTTCCCGGTATTTAAAATGGCATCCAGCCTGCTGTAATGGATACAGGACTGATAACCGATCAGTACATTTTCCAGCACGGTCATGGTTGGGAACAGCTTCAGGTTCTGAAATGTTCTGGTCAGCTTCTTTTCCACATACCTGGCAGGAGGAAGATTGGAGATCTCCTCCCCCTCAAACAGCACACTGCCCTCATCACAGCTGTAAAACCCGGTCAGCAGATTAAACACCGTGGTCTTACCCGCTCCGTTGGGCCCGATTATACTGACGATCTGTCCTTCCTCCACCTGAAAGCTCATGTGGGATACCGCCGCCAGACCGCCGAAGGATTTGCAGATTCCGTTTACAGACAATAATGCCATATTAACTGCCCCCTTTCACGCCGCCGGCATTGCCCCGCAGGATAGCGGCCCGGATTCCAGCCAGCTTACGGCCAATGACAGTAGTCTCCCATGACACGTTTTTCCCCAGCATCATGCAGATCAGCAGAAGGCCGTAAATCAGCATGCGGTACTTGTCCAGCCCGCGCAGCGCCTCGGGAATCACAGTCAGCAATGTGGCTGCGATCACGCTTCCCGGCATAAAGCCCATTCCTCCCAGCACCACCATACTTAATATGGTGGTTGAAAAGTCTCCCACGAATATGGTGGGGGAGATAAACAGCATATAATGGGCCAGCATGGAACCGGCTGCCCCTGCCATGGCCGCGGCCGTGGCAAACGCAATCACCTTCTCCCGGTGGACATGGATGCCCATGGTTTCCGCTGCTGTCTCGTCCTCCCTGATGGCCTTTAAGTTACGGCCGAATTTGGAGTTGATTATATTGTGCAGTACCACGTATACCAGCAGAAACAGGGTCAGGGCCACCACTAGGTACTGCCCGCCCGTCTTGATCTTCATGCCGAAGAACATGGGCCTTGGGATGTTGACCAGGCCCATGGGGCCTCTGGTCAGGGACACCCAGTTTAACAGGATCAGGCGCACCAGCTCCCCAAAACCAACGGTACAGATCACCAGATATCCGCCTGACAGCTTCAGCGCCGGGATACCGATCAACACTCCCACAATCCCAGCCATCAGTGCCGCAGCCGCCACGCACAACCACCACGGCACCCCGAAGTTGATGGCCGCCAGCGCCGAGGCGTATGCCCCTATCCCATAAAACGCCGCATGGCCCATGGATACCTGGCCGCACACCCCTGAGATTAAATTCAGGCTGCACGCCAATATGGAATAAATGCACACATAAACGCAGACCCGCAGCACATACTGGCTGCTGACAAACAGAGGGATCGAATACAGCGCGGCGATCAGCAGCAAAACCAGCGCCATTTTCCCATATCTCTTCTCTTTCATATTATCTGCCCCCATTCTATACCTTCTTCAGCTCTTTTTTGCCCAACAGCCCCTGGGGTTTCACAAACAGCACCAATATAAGGATCACAAATGCGGTAATATTCCGGTAATTCGAACCCAGATATGCCGCTGTGTACACCTCCGTCAGTCCGATGATCAAACCGCCCAGCACTCCGCCCAGAAACACGCCGATGCCGCCCAGCACGGTGGAGGCAAATGTCTTGGTTCCGATGGCCGCCCCAATGGAACAGTCCACACTGCGGTAGGACATGCAGCCCATGACGCCTGCCACCGCGGCCAGGGCCGAGCCGATGAAGAAAGTGAGGGAGACCACATTGTCCACAGACACTCCCATCAGCTCCGTGGCTTCCGTATCCTGGGCGCAGGCCCGCATGGCCATCCCCAGCTTCGTCTTATTGATAAACAGGGTAAATGCCACCAGCAGAAGGACCGTGGAAACCACAATCACAATCTGCACAACCGTCACATTGAACCCCAGCACAGTAACCGCCCGGTTCTCCGCGATGGTGGGATACTGCCTCGTCTCTGATCCCATCAGCAGGAAGAACAGGTTCTGCAGCACAATAGATGTGCCGATGGTGCAGATCAGCATAGCAAACTTAGGCCGGTTCTTGGCCCGCAGCGGGCGGATGGTCAGACGCTCATTGAGAGCACCCAGCCCGCCCGTGGACAGAATGGCCAGAATAAATGCCAGCGGCATCGGAATGCGGCAGAGCACTGCAAATATGTAGAACAGATAGGCTCCCACCATGTAGATGGTGCTGTGGGTAAAGTTCACCAGCTCCAGAATGCCGTATACCATGGAGTAACCGATTGCGGTCAGGGCGTAGGTGCTTCCCAGAACCAGGCCGTTTACCGTATATGCCAGAAAATTCTCCATACATTTTCCCTCCGTCAGTCAGATAACCCACCGGGGGTTAAATATCTCCCGGCAGTCCAGACCCCTTCCAGGTGATCCCTGTAAGCGGCCAGCCCATCCAGCGGATTGGCACCCAGCAGAATCAGATCCGCAGATTTCCCGCTGTCAATGGTTCCGGTAATATCCAGAATACCCAGCAGATCCGCCCCATTTACCGTGGCGCTGGCGATAATGTCACGCCGTGTGATACCGGCCCGCTCCATGTGAAGCATCTCCTCCACAAAATCTCCCTGATTCATCATAAAGCCGCCGCTGTCCCTGCCGAAGGCCAGCTTCACCCCCTGCCTGTAGGCCTCATACAGCCTGGTCTGTTTCTCCTCCACAATCGCCCTGGCCGCCAGCACCGTATCCATCAGCTGGCCGTGCTGTTCCCCCAGAAACGCGTAATTCATGTAAGGCTCAAAGGTAGGCACCACATAGATCCCTTTTTTGATAATTTTCTCATTGATCCCAGGGTCCAGGTAGGTGCTGTGCTCAATGGAGGCTGCCCCGGCCTCCACCAGAATCTCCATGCCTTCCCTGCTGTGGCAGTGGCAGGCCACCTTGCGGTTGTGCTTCTTAGCCTCCGCCACAATAGCGGTCAGTTCATCCTGCTCCATCTCCACATTACCAGGCTTTTCCCCCGGCTTGCCCAGACCGCCTGTGACCATGGCCTTGATAAAGTCCACCCCCTCGTGGATGAACTGCCGCACCCTGGCCCGGGCTTCCCATGGCCCGGTGATATCCGTCCCCGGCTCATGGCCGCCGACCACCTTGATGGGTGTGCCTGAGCAGAGCATCCGGGGACCGATGATTTTCCCAGCCTTAATATAATCGCGCACAGCCAGGGTCTCCATATCTCTCCCCCCGCAGTCCCTGATTGTGGTGATACCGCAGCGTGCCATCTTTTCCACATTCAACACAGAATTGATGGTCAGCGCGCTATCGCTGGCTGCGAAGAAATCCGCCATATGACGGGTGCCGCAGACCATAGTGCTGTGGGCATGGCAGTCAATGACACCTGGCAGCAGATATTTCCCGCTGCCGTCAATCACATGGTCAAAGCCCCCCTGTGCTGCCGCTCCCC